>JAUWOA010000088.1 GCA_030612365.1 Candidatus Thorarchaeota archaeon | reverse complement strand
TACCTTAAGGATGCCAGAGATGATGGAGTTCTGATAGTCGATCCCAATCTGGTCAGGGCTGATGATATCAAAGGTGCTTACGAGGTTGTCAAAGTACCTGCCATGAAGATTGCCGATAATCTGGGTCTTCGGCTGATTTCGAATATGGTGATGCTGGGCGCGTTAGTGAAGAAATCAGGACTCTTCGATTTGGAGGTTCTGGAGAAGGCTGTTGCGGACGTTGTGCCAGAGAAAACTCTTGACCTAAATCTGCAGGCAATCCGAGCCGGTGCTGACTTAGTTTAGCCGCCGTGAACCAAAGGCAGGACGATTATTTCGTCCCCATCACTCAACTCTGTTTCAAGCCCACCAGTAAGTCCAACGTCAACCTCATTCAGTAAAACAAGTGCCTCACTGTCAATGGATTCAGGACTGTTCCATATCGCACTGACGTTTTCTTCCTTCTGTAGCAAAACCTCAAGCAGATTATGAAGGGTCGCATTCTCTCTTACTTCTACGTGGAAGATCGGTACTCGCATCAGTTTGCCTACAGGCCTTCGAAATCTGATTGCTACCCGCATATGCATCTCTTCCACGTTTACATTCCAAATGATTGTTTCAAGACCTCAGGATTGAGGTTACCAGCCTTGTATGTCTTCCCTGTCTTGATATCATTGATTGTTATCTCAGCCGGACTGAAAAGTAGCGGGTCTACCTTGTTGAAATCGAACCCGAAACCCTTGAAGAGGTCATAGAAGGGCTGCCCGTACTGAGAGGATGCAGATGACGGAGCTTTCTCTATCAGATCTGCCAGGTCGTCATCATCGTCTGACTCCACGAAGTAGAAGGTCTTCCCACCATACAGAATGCAGTCGTTTGTGACACCCCTGGCTCTGTTATCGTTCTTGGCCACCGGAGCTATGGGAGCTACTCCGTGTGCAGTCCTAATCTTGTCAAGATCAAAGGCCAACTCGTGAAGCTTGCGTACACCCACTTCAACAATCCGCGACGATCCCTGCACAGAACCTGCTAAACTAGCAGTTGGAACCGCGATGCAGAATAGATCTGCAGGAGAGATACCACATTTGCCTGCTATGAACTCCGTGACATTTTCAGGAGGCGGAGTTCTGGTTTCGAGCACTATTACTCCACACTTTGCCCCATCGCGATATTTCAGCTCATCATACAGCTTTTCTGTTACAGAAAGAGCTCTAGCTGGTCCTGACCCCATTGCGAAGTACGTGTCAATCCTAATGATCCATCCCGCGTACTGTGAGCACATTGTGGCAATCTTGGGATTATCTGTATTGACAATGACAGCAGGGAGCGTGAGGTTTCCGATATGTGTTTCAGTAACTCTAACCGTGCCCAAGCCGCCCAGACATATTTCTCCAATGAGCCTGCCAGCTTCGATACCTCCGGGGCAATTTATTCCTGCATCAATCAGAGTTGTTCCATTGTCGAGCTCACTCACTGAGCATTCGAGGTCCTCTTGTCCATCAATAATCTCCTTCACAATCTCAAGGGCCTTCTTGTTCACGCTCAACGTCATTTCAACAGCCTCCCCAGCATGTGTTCGTTCTTGGATGTACGTACACCTCTTTTCAGGCAACTACAACGGGAATTCGGGCAAGTATCAGGTCCACCTACACAGCTTGTTCAAGGGAACCGAAACGCCGTGAGTCGAGCGGTGAGAAAAGTTTATCTCCGTTGTCAGTTGGCACACCGTTAGCATCAAGCCCCAGTAGCTCAGCCAGGTTAGATCGCTTCCTTGGTAAGGAAGAAGCCGCGAGATTCCGCTTTATTTCAAGGCGAAACGCGAATTCAAATCTCGCCTGGGGCTCCATTTAATTTAAAAACTTCAGCTCATTCTAGTCCGAGTTGACAGCCGCGTAATCCCTGATGATGCACTCAGTATCGAGACACGTTTCTTTCCTTAGTCGCTCGCTTCGTTTGATTCTCACAAGCGACATGAAGACTAGGTATCCTCCCACAATGCCCAATGCCGTTATCCCTATGACGAGAGCGATAATGAACGACAGCACCGCGTTCACATCATAGTAATTTGACGTGGCGATGAGGATTGTCATCAGGGATAGCGGAATCGTAAGAATACCAATCCCCGTACGCAGTTCAGCAAGATACGTACGTTTCTCAGCCTCAATGGTTCTTATGATGGCCAGTGTGGTTCTGAGGTTGGGCGGTTGCCCGGGCAATTGCATCTCGATTTTGTCCTGTATGTCTGTCACCTTGCTGGCCTCTTCACTCAGTCCGGTTTCTCATTGGTCTAGGAGGTTACTATCTGACTCTAGTTCTGCTTTTCGTTTGCGGCGTCTTGCGATGAGTTGACGCGCTTGCTCTGGACCTACCATCTCGGAGATTCTCTTGAATGCCTCAGGGTCGTCAGCCCTGTCCAACCATTTGTCCATGTCCTTCTGTAGCTCCGGCGACAGATCTTTTGCGAGCTTCTTTTTTCTGCCCTTTCTATCTAGTCCAAAATCGTCGGGACCTAATAGGCTCATTCTTCATACCCGAAACACTCTATGACCTGACTCGTTATGACCTTTCGCATGGTTCACCACGGTCTTGCTCCGCTATTCTTATAACCGCCTGCGAGTGACCACGGAATTACATGGGTCGGTGGTCTAGCTTGGCAACAGGCCGCCATTATCGGCGACTTGCCAGATTGATTCTTGGTTTGGGTCCAAGGGATCGCGAGTTCGAATCTCGTCCGGCCCACCATCCTGCTTCACTTGTCACTTGCCACAGCAATCAGTGTACTATCGTGCAATAATTCGACAATAGCCGAAATCCTTATCATGATGTCATTGAGGTTAGCCATTTCATGGCGGAGCCAATGTCTGTCAGGGATCAATTTGCTCGACGCATAGCTGGAGAGATTGCTCTCTCTGAGCATCCAGGACAGACAATGCGTATCTGGAGGAAGAGATTCCGGCTCCCTCAGGTTGTCCTTTCCAAGTACATAGGCATCAGTCCGAGTGTGATTAGTGACTACGAATCTGGTAGACGGAAGTCCCCTGGAACTGCAACAATACGACGCTTTGTCATGGCTCTGTTGGCCTTGGATGAGCGCAATGGTGGGACCGCGGTTTCGGCCTTTGTACGCTTGATGGATATCAACCTTGTAGATCTGAACGTTGTCCTTGCCATGAATGATTTTTCCACAGCCATGAAGGCCAGAGAGTTCTGTAATCGGCTGAAGTGTGAAGTTCAATCCGGAGAGGACCTTCTTGAACGAAACCTCTATGGCTATACTCTTGTTGATGTTGAACGAGCAATAAAGGAGCTCAGCAGTGAGGTCTTCATGAAGCTCTTTGGGGCCACGACAGAGCGTTGCCTAGTCTTCACGAATGCAAGCACCGGCAGGGCTCCAATGATTGCCATAAAGACCCAAGAATTCAGGCCCTCATTGGTAGTGCTGCATGGGGTGGAAGAGATCGATCCTCTGACGATTGAGTTGTCAGAACAGATGCGAATACCCATTGCAGTGAGCAAGATTACATCTGTGGATGCATTAGTCAAAGAACTCCATAATATCACACCTGACTAGCTGAGTATCATCTTTAGAATCGCCATTCTGGTGACCACTCCACTGTATACTTGGTCAAAGTACTTCGCTTGCGGTGTGGCATCAACTTCCGAGTCAATCTCATCTACTCTTGGAAGCGGATGCAAGATGATGCCATCCTCAGGCATCAATGCAACCTTGTCCAATGATATGCGAAACTTGCCTTTTACGGCATCATACTCGCTGATGTCAGGGAATCTCTCTTTCTGTATTCGCGTCATGTAAACGACATCAGCATCCTTCATGGCCTCTTCTACACTGTCCACTTCCTTTACCTCCAGCCCTGCCTTCTTCATCTCATTCACTATCGCTGGTTTCATTCGGAGTGTTGGAGGTGCAGCCAACGTGATTTTCACGTCGTAGTGGGACAAAGCCATACCTAACGAGTGCACAGTGCGTCCGTACTTCAAGTCCCCACAGAGTGAAACAGATAGACCATCGATATTTCCTTTGAGCTTCTTGATGGAATACATATCGAGGAGACCCTGTGTAGGATGCTCCTCCGATCCACTTCCTGCATTTATGATGGGTATACTTGAGAACTCTGCAGCCACTCTCGCTGAGCCATCTAGCGGATGGCGCATCACTATGACGTCCGCATAGCGCTCCACGGTACGTATTGTATCCGCGAGGGTTTCACCTTTACCCCCTGCACTTGATACGGCAACATCTGCAAAACCAAGAACGCTTCCTCCAAGCCTTAACATGGCGCTCTCGAACGAGAGACGGGTGCGTGTTGAGGCCTCGAAGAATAGACATGCCATTATCTTTGTGCTTAGCTCTTTACTTCTCTTGATTGCAACGGACTCCATCGCGGCCGCTTGTTCAAGAATCAGTTCGATGTCGTCCCGTGCCAAATCATGGATGCTGATAAGATTGCGAAGAGTTCCCATCTCGAGTTACACCTCGGTCATCTGGGATAATAGGCACCAGACAATTACACTTTAAGCTTTCCTGATGATTAGTCAGTTCTTAATGGAGTTTCATGTTCCAGAGGCCGCTCGTCCAAAGTTGCGCCTTACGTCAATCTTTCGTACAATCATGTTTGCTTCCTTGAAGAGTTGAGTTGCCAGCTCATCTTCATATTCCTCAATGTAGATTACCTCGTGAATGCCCGCGTTGATCAACATCTTTATGCAAATGCTGCATGGTTTGGTCGTGACGTAGATTTTGGCTCCCTTAACAGAAATCCCGTGGTATGATGCTTGAATAATGGCATTCTGCTCAGCATGAAGCCCTCTACACAACTCGTGCCGTTCACCAGACTTGTAGCCCTTGACTTGTCGTATGCATCCCACCTCATCGCAATGAGCAAGCCCCTTTGGCGCACCATTGTATCCCGTGCTAAGGATCTGAGATTCCTTTACTATGACCGCGCCAACTTGGTTTCTTAGGCAAGTGCTCCTTGAGGACACCAAGTCTGCAATCTCAGCGAAGTAGACATCCTTGCTTTTTCTAACCAACAGCAGTTTCGCTCCTATCGTAATTCCAGCGGGCGTGAAACTCGCATTCCTTATGAAGTTCTTCATCCGTCGCGATTGAGTTGAACGACAAAGGTAAAAAGCGCACTGCAAGTCATTGCCACCAATCTCGGGAAAAACCTAGAAGATACGGAAGACTGTCGGCATGAGAAAAAACGATGGAATGGTCATTATATGGCCTGCATACCTCGACTCTAAACTCACTCGCACACAAGGTCGACGTGTTCCATCCAATTTGGCGGCACCGAATATCACAATCGATATTCTCCAAAAGGCAGCAGAAATGACTGGTCTTGAGGCGGAGGCTGCGGTCGACAAGAAGTACCCCCGTGGTTGGCAGGGCAATTCTGGCTATCTTCTAGTAGCGAACCCGAATGGGCACAAGAAGAAGCGACTGCTTCTTATGCTTGCTAAGAGCGTAAGAAGAGTTGTGGCTCGTCAGGAATCGGAACGACAGGCGGCTGCCAAGAAGAAGGGCAAGAAGCGGAAGGGCGGCAGAAAATAGCGCTATCGCTCATCTGGAGGTCAGATTGAACTTGAGACGACTTGGCAAGGTCATTCACATCTCCAAGAGAGGGGCTCTCATTTTACGTACCGAAAAGACCCCGCCGATGGGACGCGACGCCATAGTTGTCGATGTGAAAGTGAACAAGATTGGAACAGTTCTCGATGTTTTTGGTCCTGTGAAGCAGCCGTATGTTGCAATACGTCCATTTCAGAAGAAAAATCTCGAGGAATTCATCGGACAGGTGCTCTATCTATACAAGAAATGATGTACAGAAGTGTACATTGATGCTTAATCGAATACGACAAAACACGAATTTTTGTGGTATCTTCCGAAATCTACATATCGAACCGTGCAGAAAGTCTGGTAATGCCATGCGTTAGGCTCAAAGGTATGTACAATGAACGAGGTAGTTGACCTAGTACTGGGCGCTCTGCGCGCTGCAGGTGACAAGGGTCTTCTCATCGACGAACTAAAGACAAACCTCAAAACCAACGCTAAACAAATCGAATCTACAATCGCACAACTGACGTCCGAGGGACTAATAATGCTAAAACAAGAACAGGAAGACAAACGATATACTCTCAGTAGTCAAGTGGGCGATGATGTTGAGCTTGGCAGTCTGTCAGATCTCGATGGATGCCCATGCTTCCACTGTCTAAAGATTAGCAAGTGTGGAGTGAGGCAACCTGATTCACCAATCGTGTGTAAGGAATTAGAAGACTGGATGCTCTGTATGGAGCCTGAGTAGTCGACATTCTACTCGAAATTCTTCCTAATCGGACCTTTCGCCACAAGATAGATTTCGGCACTAGTTCTTCTCGATGCTTCGGGTTTCACTAATTTCACAGACCTGAACTTTACACGAGTTGACTTGAGAAACTCCTGAAACCCTTGGCCTTGGAAAACCTTGGTCAGAACCTTTCCGTTCTTCGTGAGAAGTCTGAGTGCGAGTTCAATTGTACGTTCTGCAAGATCGATTTGCCTGATTGCATCTAGACTCCATGTTCCCGAAACCTTAGGTGAACAGTCTGAAAGCACTAGATCTACAGCCCCCTCGGTTACCTCCTCGATTGCGTCGATGATTTCAGGACTTGTAATGTCTCCTAGGATGAACCTCACGTCCTGAATTGGCGGCATGGGATTCAAATCCACGGCAACGATTCTAAGTCCCGGGTCAAGTTCTCTCAAGACCTGAGTCCACCCGCCTGGGCTACAGCAGAGTTCCAGGACTTTGTCAACGCCTTGGAGAAGATGGTGCTTCTTCGCAATCTGTCTAAGCTTGTATGCAGACCGACTCCTGTATCCATGCTTCTTGGCGGCTTGATAGTAACGTTCCTTCTTCCGGTCCTTTTCACCGCCTCTAGGCTTTCCCATTGTTTCATCCCTCTCCCGTGAGATTCCTGATGATGCGTGCCACCTCGCTGACTGGGCCATTGGTCCTTATTGCAGTAGGTCGGAAGTGCGTTTGTGACACTCTATAGTTCATGTTTCTGAGTTCTTCCATGACTGCTGAGGTCTTAGGCGGTACAAGGTTATGAAGATCACACAGTTCGTGAAGATCAACGTAAGCATATTTCATCAGGCCACACTCCATTTTCATCAGTTCCAACAATCGAGGAACACGCTTGTGGAATGAATCCTCGTAATCGGGAAGCATTTCTCCAGCTAAATTCAAGAACTCGGAATCATATAGGTTACCAATCCACAAAGGACCCGCAGTCCGTACTTTACCATCGCAATTCTCTTTCTGATGCTGGAATCCAGAATCCGGTGAAATAGATCTGAGGGATACTGACTCAGAATGCATGCAGTTTGGACAGTAACGTATGAAACCCATACTATCCGCCTGCCGGTTGGATGTGATTCTATCCGCCTTGATTCTAAACCAGACTCTGATGTAGTGGTCCGTGCTCAATGCAGCCAATGGGATGATGGAGTAATCATTCATTCCCGCCACGGAGTATGTGAGTCCCACCAGCAACCTAACTGCAATCTCATGTGAAAATGGCGCCCTTATGGAAGATCCTCCATACTTCCTCAGGGCAACACGTGGATATACTCCGCACAAGGCGGGCATGTCAGTCGCAGTTAGACCCAGCAATGCGCCACGCGGGTTGAGCGATTGAATAGCGGCGTTCAAGTACGGCGCAGGTGAACCAAACGGATCAACATCCACATAATCAAACCTCTTACCCCTTGACTCGGTCATCAACAACTCCTTTGCGTCACCCCTCTTCACCAGTGCGCGCTTTTCAAGACTGAGCAGCTCTATGTTCTTCTGCACCATTTCCACAGCCAATGGGTTGACATCGAACATCTCTGCACGGAATTCACCCGGGCACTCGTTTAGATAGCGAAGAGTTCTAACGCCCGATCCGGTGAGCGCCTCACACATCAAATCGATAGGGTTCTTCTTCATGTATGCAGAGAGGAAAAGAACTGAGATATCCCGATTCAGCTGCATGCGTTTGTTATAGAAAACTGGCAGGTCTGACGTGGCCAGCCCCTGGTCTCTACTGTAATGTTCTACGTCTGCACACAGGAATGTGGTCCTGCCTTCTGAATACTCCTTGATGACAGTCATGATATCGTTTCAATTCATTCTGATGCGCTAATAAGAAGATAGCCATGACTCGCTCGCAACAGAGTGCTGGTCCGTAACCTCTAAAGGGAGCGTGAAGCTGGACCTGCATGTATAACTACAGGTGTTCGAGATGACGACTAGAGTGAAGATATCTACTGA
>JAUWOA010000013.1 GCA_030612365.1 Candidatus Thorarchaeota archaeon | reverse complement strand
GAACTCCCAAGGAAGATGAAGGTCATAGGTTGTGATGTCGGAGGATCCTTTACCGATATCATCATGGTCGACATAGATACAGGCGAACAGGTCGTTCACAAGGTTCAGTCAACACCACACTCACAGGATATTGCCGTCATTCAAGGCATACGTGAAATCCTTGAGGATAACGGAACATCACCCGTTGAAGTGAGTTTAGTTGTTCATGGAACAACCGTTGCCACGAACGCCATGCTCCAGAGAAAGGGGGCTAGGGTATGTCTTGTTACGACTGCGGGCCTTGAAGACTTGTTGGAGATTGGAAGGCAGAACAGAGAAGAAATCTACAGTCTACAAGCAACAAGACCGCGGCCCCTAGTCGGACGGGAGCACAGGATTGGCGTACATGAGCGATTGGATGCACAAGGCAACGTAATAGAGGTCCTGAATGATGATGAAGTTGAGAGAATCGTTAGCTTACTTCGAAAGAAGAAACCTGATGCGGTCGCGGTTTCGTTGCTGTTCTCCTACTGCAACTCTGAGCATGAAATGATTCTGCTCGATCGCATTAAGCAGGAAATGAAATGCTACGCCGTTGCATCATCCCAAGTACTTCCAGAGTTCAGAGAATTCGAACGCACGTCTACAACAGTTTTGGAGGCGTACCTCGGCCCGTTGGTTCTGGGGTATCTAAGGAACCTCGATACATCGCTAAGGCAGCTTTGTCCAAAGAGCAAACTGTTGATTATGCAGTCTAATGGAGGTACAGTTCACTCCAGTCGCGCCAGCGGTCGAGCAATCGGCTTGGCAATCTCAGGCCTTGCTGGAGGGGTGATGGGTGGCTGGCATATCGCAAGTCAGAGCGGAGCAGAACAGGCCATCACAGTGGACATGGGGGGCACCAGCTGCGACATTAGCGCAATTGTGGGAAAAGTGGTTGTGAAACCGGACAATGAAGTTGGAGGACTTCCGCTACGTGTGCCTTCAGTTGACGTGAAGACCATCGGAGCAGGAGGAGGGAGCATCGCGTGGGTTGATGATGCGGGCGTACTCCATGTTGGTCCACAGAGCGCTGGTGCTGATCCTGGACCTGCAGCATATGACAAACAGGGACTCAAGGCCACGGTCACGGATGCCAACCTATTGCTGGGAAGGCTAAACCCTCAGTTCTTTCTGGGCGGCAGAGTGCAGCTTAGCGTGGATTGCTCAAGAACTGCGGTTAGCAGGCTCTCAAGAAAGATAGGCAAGACCGTGAACGAAGTCGCATTGGGTATCATCAGAATCTCGACCTCAAACATGATGCAAGCAATCAGAGAGGTGACGGTGGAGCGAGGACACGATCCGCGGCAGTTCATACTGGTTCCGTTCGGAGGTGCAGGACCCACCCAAGCCGTGGATATCGCTGAAGCTCTTAACATCAACACGATTATAGTCCCGCCTTTTCCAGGGATAACATCGGCCCTAGGACTCGTGTGCGCTGACCTAAGAGTGGACCTAATGAGGACTGTTCTCACAACTGACTCCGAAATGGAAGCGAAAGAAGTTACTTCGGCTCTCAGCGAGCTCACCGAGGAATCCAAACACAGGCTCATAGAGCAAGGGGCAGAGAAACAGCATATCGCATGTGAGTGGTCCATAGACATGCGATACGCAGGCCAGTCACACGAACTCTCCATCCGTTTGCCACGGCGTCAGCGCGAACTGTTGTCTGCGTCTAGGCATCTATTCGAGTCTGAACATGAGAGGATATACGGCTACAGAATGAAACGGAGAGCAGTCGAATGGGTCACCGTGCGGGTGGTCGCCAGAGCCAAGCAGGTGGACTTGAGGCCATATCGACACGACCAGCTGGAAGTGATGAACCCGCACAGTCAGCGTGACGTAATTCTTGAGGATGGCTCCTGTGCACGTGCTGAGGTCTATAGGAGAGAGCAACTATCAGTGAAACAGCAAATCAACGGACCGGCAATCATTGAACAGGTGGATTCGACGACTTATCTTGGACCAGACTGGTCTGCAGAACAGCGTAGAGATGGAACTCTACTAGTGAGGAGGGGTCAATGAAAATGATGGATGACCCGATATCCTTTGAGGTTATTAAGAACGCCCTGGAGTCCTGTGCCCGAGAAATGAGTCAGGCCCTGAGGCGTACTGCGTTCAGTCCTAACATAAAGGAACGCAGGGATTGTAGTTGCGCCATATTCGACAACGCAGGTAATCTGGTTGCCCAATCAAAAGACATCCCGGTTCATCTTGGCGCAATGCCGCTATCGGTTAAGGCTTGCATCGAGCAGGTGGGTAACGAGATGCGCCAATGCACGATGGCCCTTCTGAACGACCCATTCTCTGGGGGGTCACACCTTCCAGATTTGACTCTCGTGGCGCCAGTCTACGATGGAAGCAGCAGAGTGGCGTTCGTAGCAAACCGGGCACACCATGCTGATGTGGGAGGTGCAAGTCCAGGGTCAATGCCAGGCACATCGACATCGATTGATGATGAGGGGATTTTGATACGGCCTCGAGTCGTTGTAAGGGATAATGAGCTTGTTCTTGATTTCATAGACGACCTGCTGTCAGTGACGCGGACGCCGGATGAACGACTCGGCGACCTCTCCGCTCAGGTTGCAGCAAACAATGTTGGCTCTAGGACGCTTGAGGATTTGTCAAGTAAGCACACTTGGAATAGGCTTCTCAAGACATTTGGGGAGCTGAGGCGCTACTCTGCGGAGATGATGAAACGCACACTCATGCCGTATCAAGGAAAACATGCGGAATTCACCGATGTAATGGACAGTGATGGAGCAGGCACTAGTGGAATTCCCATTAAGGTGGCTGTAAACTTCGCAAACGAACGAGTACAGGTGGACTTTACTGGAACCTCCGAACAGGTCAAAGGGAACATCAATTGCCCCATTGCATCATCTCTCTCTTCAGTATACTACGTCTTCAAGGCACTGTTTGGCGAAGGAATCCCAATGAACGAAGGGTGTTGGAGCGCCATCGATATCCATGTGCCCAGGAGATCTGTCCTTAATCCCGAATACCCAGCGGCCGTTGCTGCAGGAAATGTGGAAACCTCGCAGAGAATCGTAGACACAACTCTCGGAGCCCTTGCGCAGATTGACCCGGATATAGTGCCTGCTGCGAGTCAAGGAACTATGAACAATTTGGCAATTGGGGGAATTGATCCAAGAAGCGGTAGAGCATTCTCATTCTATGAAACAATCGGAGGGGGAGCAGGAGCAGGGCGCGGATATAATGGCAGCAGCGGCATTCACACTCACATGACGAATACCCTCAACACACCCGTAGAGTCGCTCGAAACCGAATATCCACTAAGGGTTCTTGCATACTCTATTCGCCGTGCAAGTGGAGGAAAGGGAAGGTGGAATGGTGGCGACGGAATCATCCGAGAGATAGAGGTCCTTGGAGAAGACTGCACCGTATCAATACAGTCTGAGCGTAGAACTTCGCAGCCTTGGGGCTTGAACGCAGGTGAACCGGGAGTCATCGGACGAAACACCCTAGTGCTGAAAAACAAGGAGGTAGAGCTCGCCGCGAAATCGACTCTGAGCGTTCCTTCAGGGTCTATCGTACGCATCGAAACGCCGGGAGGGGGAGGGTGGGGAAAACCTCCCTCTAGTTAGCGTCAAACTCAATGACATGGCAGGACTCAAGTTCATACCTTTAGAGCCACATTTCCATTCACTGCGTTGATGCGCATCATCCTTGACTCCGAACCAGCGGCCACCTTCACGTAATACGTCGGCACATAGTAGCCCTCAATCTTCTTGAATGTGAGACTGTGGCTTACTACGCGCTTCGCTTCGGCAGGCTTTCGACCAGCCATCTTGACTACTGCTTTGGTGACCTTTTCGAGAGTATTGAACTTCCCCGGAGAAATTTTATTCTTGCGAACCCAGACAGGTGTTGCCTTTTTCTTGCCAGGCCCCTTTAGAAGGCGCTCTAGGCTTCTAGCAGGAGTGCCAGTTGACCCGTCTAATAGCATTGTATCCGTACCTTTGGTTTCAAAGAGCTCCACAATGTCCAATTGGATAGCCTTGCCAGGGATGCCCTTCCCCTTCCTTGGAGTGAGGATTTCCTTCCCGACCATGGCTGCCTTCATCTGATCCTGAACACCGAGCTCCTGCTTCCTCACCCGAACGAACGCCATCTTGAGATTCGCCTCATAATCGCAGTAGAAATCGTATTTCAAAGATGGCTTGCTGATTTTAAGGGCAGTACTGGATACTCCCAAGATTTCAGCACCAGTCCCTGCAGCGAGCTTCGCTGCTTTCTTAGGCTTCACTTTGGTTCCGAAGTAGTACAGCTTCTTCTTCTTATCGTCCACTTTCAGTTTCGCACTTGCACCAGTCACCTTGAAGAGCGAGGGTGACAATGTTGCTTTCTTTCCTGACTTCTTCCTCTTCTTCGGCATAGGATACCACTACGTAGAAGGCTGATACATGACTATTTGTCCTCTTTGGCTGCACGGTTGCGGCCCCCTAGTGACAACTCGCATATGAAATCACTATTTGTGCGCAAAAGCGACTTTCATTGGCGTACCAGATTCAACAACGCAGCCAAACCCCCATCTTTCAAATTGCAGGAATGTTCCGGGATTTAGTTTAGACGCACTTGGTTCTGCGAAACCCGTTGTTATATCGCCGTCAATCATCGTAATCTCCGTCCCCACGGAGCCCCTCTTAGGCACCCACTGGATTATTGGACCTCCAGTAGTTCGGACATCATTCACATCATGACTGTGGAATTGACCAACTGGCGATTTCCCCTTGAGGAGTTTGAAGTTGGCGAAATCCTTCAGCCTGAAGAGGGTGTCGTTCTTGAATCGATTGTAGTCCTTCTTTTGAATTCCAACTAGAATTGTGTCATCAACCATTCCAAGAGGAATATTCCTGACTCCACGGTCCGGGAAATCAGGATGAACAGGGGCTTCTGCATAGGTGGTTTCAGACGGAATCCCCGACAGCTCCAGCCAAGTTGGTGATTCAACAAAGAAGAAGCGTGGAGTGTCGGCGTCTCGCAGCTTCCGGTTCTCAGAGTAGAGAGCTTTCATCGAGATTGAGATGTCAACAGTGCTCAGTCCAAGGTCAAGCATAATCTTTCGTACGGCCTGAGAATCAATTCCCCGTTTGGCCAATGACTGCATACTCCAGGTGCGAGGATCATCCCATCCTGAGTAGGTTCCATCAAGGACCTCTCTTCGAGACTTGCTCTTGCTGAGTGTGGCGTCTTGGAATTTCAGGCGGCCATAGTAGAGAAGTTCAGGATGTTGCCACCCATAGACGCTCCAGATGTGTTGCTCAATCTTCCCCTCCTTCACGAGATCCTTGCCCCTGATTATGTGAGATATTCCTAGTTCATGGTCGTCGATTCCCCATGAGTACTCCAACAGAGGCCACACACGATAGCGAGTCCCCACTCGGGGATGCTCTGTCTCGGAGATTCGAAGGATGACATGGTCTCGCATCGCGGGGTCAGGATTGTCCATCCCGGTCTTCAGACGGACTGCGGCGCCTCTTTCGGGATAGGTGCCATCTAGCATCATCTCCCAACGAGATAGATTCTCGTCAACAGAGAGGAGGCTACATGAACAAGGTTTCCCTTTGATCTTGTGCTCCTTTCTCCAAAGTCCGGCATCACAATCACACACGTAGGCCTCGCCTTTCTTCAGCAAATCAACTGCATACTTGTAGAATATATCAAGTCGGTCTGATTTGTACACAGTGCGATGCCATTTAGCTCCAAGATATTCCAGACCCTCAGGAATCATATCAAAAGCTTCAGTTTCGACCTGTTTCTCATCCGAGCCGATCGTATCATCAAAAACGAGAATAAGTTCACCATCATACCTCTTCACGTAATAGTCGTTCAGCACGACCATTCTGGCATTGCCAATGTGAAGGGGACCTGATGGAAAGGGTGCAAGTCGCATGACTACCTTTGGCCAGGTGCTTACATTCGGGAGTTCAGGGAGTTCTTTCGATTCTGGCTCCAACTTGACCGCCTGTTCAAGCAGTTCAGGGGCGATATCACGAAGCTCTGAACGTTGGGCTTCAAGAGTCAACTTCTCAACCTCCTTCACTACCTTGGACACGATTTCTTTGACTTCTTTTGCACGTGACCTTAGGTCGGCCCGAGATCCGAGGAGAGCGCCCATCACGGACTTCACATTCGGTTTCCCTTCGTACTTTACAGCGTTGTCCAAGACGACTTTGCGGATTTCGAACTCTAACTCATCCAACCAGAACAGCTCCATAGAGGTTGTTAGTCGACACAATTTAACATTAACTGGAGGAATAATGCGTAAGAGGAAGCTGAGCAATAGGAGGACCACGAAGTGAAGATTATAAGGCATCACTGCGGATTTCTAGTTGAAATATTGCATCGGGTGGTAGCTTGTCAGAATTGAAGTGTTGCAAATTGTGCGGGGCGTTTCTTACTTGTGACCACAAGAGTGAATGCTGCCCAGAGTGTGAGTACTTTGATCAGCAAGACATACTCTGCATGGCTCCTGAGGCATTGAAGAAAGCTAAGAACAAAGAAGTAGCTGTAAACCGCTTCGATGATGACGAAGTTGATCCTCAGACCTTTCTCTTTGAGGATGATGACGATGTCGAAGAGGAAGCAGATACACTCGATGTCGAAGATGAATGGAGCTAATGTTCGCAATCTCAGAATCGCTCATGGATATGCTTTCTAGAAAATTGCCCCTGTGCTTCATTGGGCAGGAGCCATGAACTGTCACATATGCTCTGATTATGCTGATAGGAGTCTAGGGACTTGGCACGGGCAGATTGTAGAAGTAGAGTGCCATGAGGGCGATTGCGATAACTAGCAGGATGGTTGCATTTCCAACAAGCCAGCTCCGAGCGTTCTTCTGGGTAATCTTGATTGGGCCAAGTGGCTTGATCCCAGTTGGTGCTTTGTCATATGGGTTTGTTGCCCGCCAGATTATTTCCAAGGGGCTCGCATCACTGGGAAAGATGTCAAGGTACAGGTGGCTGGCATAGCCAATGAGGAACAGGCTTGCGATGTAGTACTCGATGCCCGCACCCACACTGAACGTTTCTGATGAAACGATTCTCGTAGCGACATTGACCACGGTCGTCAACACAAAAACGAATGGCAGCACAGCTGAATGAAAAATGAGATTCCTGTGACGAGAGATGCCAAGAAAAGTGATATCGAAATCAGGCATTATTGCGCCTGAAACCATAATCAGAGCGCCTATGAATATCGAGAGGGTTCCAACAATCGGTATATCGTTGATCCACTGATAGATGACGGCACCGATCAGTGAGCCAACACAGAAGGTAACGAATGCAAGGGCACTGACTGAGCTTTTGTTCCCGGTGGTACGGGCTGCCATATCCCTGTGGGGTGCTCTGTAGTACAGAATTGGGACTGAGATTATGCTAGTCGCAAGACCGCCTGCAGTGTAGTAGAATAGCAAATCAGACAGCAGACTGGCGTCGGCCTGCCAGACACTGAAGACATAGATCAATGTGTAAAGCCCTACGAACAATGCTATCGCGAAAACCATGTGTGACAATCGATTCATCATTACGAACTCCTGTGTGCTCCCGGCTTCTGCCTTGGTCCTGTTCCAAACGGTTACTCGTCTTATTTCTTCCGACGCCCCCGAAAACCTGGGAACCAGTATATCGTACTCTTAGAGTAGCTCTTCTGCTCCTTTGCCACTCCATTCTCAGCAAGAAGATCAAGTGCGTTGGCTACACGATCCTCAGTCCATCCAAGACCAACAACAACATCTTCGATTGTTAAGCGACCGTCTGTCTTTGCGGCGAGACCTAGCACTTGTGTGGGGTCCCTAGTTAGTTCGACAGGTATGAATTTCACTAGGCGTGTGCCATTCTCAAGTCTTGTCATGCCCTGGATTAGCCCTTCTTTGGTCATGGAGGTAACGATGTTTTCTATCTCTTTCGACTTGGTAGCCCATCCAAGGGAATCCAATCTAACCAAGAATTCGGAGAACATCATTATACCCCCGGACTCCTTGGATTCCTGTGCTAATCGAAGGATGTCGCGTCTCAAACCCTCAACCCTATCGTCCCGCTTAAGCAAACGTTTGACCATTCCTTTCTTCTTCGTCGCTTCAGCAATCCATGACTCAGGTTCATAGCCGAGCTCGGTTAGAAGCTCCTCAAATGCACTTCTATAAGCAGGTATGCTGAGCAGCGTGCTTCCTTGTTTTTGGAATGCATCTCTCAGCCTATCTCTTATTTCGTCGATGTGTTGCGCCCGTTCCATCAGTTTATCGAACCTAATGGTGAGGCGTTCCTCGTCTGAAAACGGATCTAGGGTCACCGGTATAACCAGATTACTCGTTGAGCTTAGAGTGAACTCGATTGGTCGGTCGCGATAGTCGTTTGCTCGAATTACTCCCTCATAGCGGCTTTTAGGCAGTGATGCCTTAATCACTCCGCCAGCATCTGACCGAAGAAGAAACGCGCCCAGTTCTAGAAGAGCTCCCTCAATGGGTTTGCCTGAAACATCGTGCACGTGAAATCTAACAAAACAGGTTGCATCAGAACCTGAAAGAACAGGAGACACCTTGCTGAGTTTTATTGGTTTCTTTTTACTTTCTGGAAATCCAGAAATGATGTCGCTGATTTCGTCAAGCAGATTCGCCTTCACTAAGCCATCGGATTGAAGAGATTTGCCACCCTCCCTGATTAAGGAACGAGTGACTCCAATGGCGAGAAGGTTGTTCTTTTTCGAGGAGGTCCGCAAGAAATTCCTGAATCCAACATCACTGTTGGCGCGGCGTGTGAGTTCGTCCGTAATCGAGCTGAGTCCGGAATCGGCGATAAGAGGGTAAACAAAGTCACGACGCCGACCAACTTGTTGGTCAATGGAGCGCAAGTGCGATGGAGGGTGTACCACGACGCGTAGGCGGCCTTTCTTGGAGAACCCAATTATTATGAAAGGGATCATCAGGGTGACGCCGTCTTTATCAGGGCCAACACCACTGCAAGCAACAAGAAAGGCGTCGTGCAACAACCGACGCTGATTCTCAATTCTACTTTGCGCGCTCTCAGTTCGCGAATGCAATTCCTTTTGCTGTATAAGCAGATCCCTGAAGTCGTTCTGGTTCCGGGTCAAGATCTCTTCACGTCTGGCGATATCTCTCTTCAGAGCTTTCTTCCTGCTCTTCAGCGTCGTTTCAACTTCTTTCTTTTTTGAGGCCCGTTTGCCTTCTGAAGAATCTCTCGCTGTTATTTGTTCAACTCGCGACTCCAAATTCGCGACCTCTTTCCGAAGAACATCTATACGTTGATTGAGTCTGGTGATTTTCATCGATGTTTGTGATTCCTTTTCAGAAAGGATGTTCCGCATCTGAGATGCGATTTCTTCATCGGCGCGAGAGAGAGCAGATCCGGCATTCCGAAGAACTTGAAATGTTTTCTGAAGTGCCTCAGCACATTTTTCAACATCTGAATCCTTCAACAGCTTCGGAAGAGCGAGGGCGTACTCCTCAAGTTTCTCTTTTGTCGGCCATTCCAACATCTGTGAAACACATGCTGCTAATGGCCCAGATAGCACACCAAGGTGCTCTTGTGATGTGGCGCTTGAAACGGTGTCGACTACTGACAGACAGTCGCTTATGCAATCAAGAAGTTCGGAACTAGAATGGCTACCCCTTACGCGTTCCAGCAAATCTCCAAAATCGATTTCTTGATGGCTAACCAGACTAGCAGAACTCATGCCCTGATACTCGATAAGAAAGCATCCTGATGACAGCGTCGAGGGAACCACTCTAATCGGAAGATATGTCTTGAGAACGAACTCGATTTCATTATCATTCCTTGTAGTGAGAGCGTTGATCAAGATTGCTGCCAACGCATAATCTTCCGGCACTGCTTGCTTAACCGGCTGCCCATCAGCCAACCGAGTGGTTCTGGTTGCCATGACAGGGATTATGAGTTGGCGAGTCGGCGAGTCCATCGTATTGTCCTTGAACCGAACAGCAAATTTACGCTTTTCACCCTTTCTAGGGAGGAACTCGATGCTCGCAGATGGCGCCTGTCTAGGACCAATCCTGCAAAAGTGATTAATCAACAGTGTAATTCGAAACCTTGTGAAACGATAAGAGGAAACCCAGTCATTGTTCCCGATTTGCAGTCGCGGGAGCTCATCAGGGTCAAACATTTATGTAGCAAGACACATCCCGAGGATGGGGCGTTACATGCCAGAAGCGATTTTCGTAGTTCATTTGGACGACTACCAAGGATTCATTGTTGAGAAGCGCTATCCCTCCACGCTTTCCCTCAATGAGAAAGCGCTAAACCTTGTGTACTATGAGCATGAGAAAGAGAAGGTAGCGAATCTCAAATTCTCTGATATAGATGGAATGAGGGTGGTTTCATTCGCTGAAAGGAAACACCCCGGATGGGTAGTATGCTTTATTCTCGAAGCTGATGAAGACTACGAAACCGAGGATAATAACATGGCAGGCATGGCACGACTCATCTTGGAACTGATGAGCGAAGTGCCGGATACAGTCAACTTGCGCGAGATTCTCAGTAATGAGAGTGTTCTCAATGAACCGAATGAAGAGCAAAGGATGGCTGACATCTTCTTTACTCCTTCATCTGCGTTGCTTCTAGAAAGACTCGAGATAGAGGGTGTGGAAAGAGCGGCCAAGATTTCTATCTGGCTTCAAAGCCAATTGCAGACAGACACAATCGAGCTTCGTGAAATCGTGGAACCACTCATGAAATCCGGAGTTGTCAAGGTCGAAATGCTAGGCAAGACAGGAGAAACTGTTTTCCTGATTAAGGATATTCACGGTTATCGTGCCCCACCCGTGAAATCAATTATGAAAGCTATAGAAGCTAACCCTGAAATGGGCAAGAAGTACAAGCAGATTGTTTCAAGTTTCTTTTCTCCCCCGACGGGGAAAGGTTACAATCCCACATTGCCGGTGGACGATCCAAACTCGCCCCTTCTTGAGGACAGGGAGAAGATGTCAAGACTGCTCTCCAAGAGTTTACATTATATGGTCCTGGAATGTCTGCGCGAAGGTCCTCAGGAGATTGGAAATATTTCACAGAAAACGGCGCTTCCTCTTGAAATTGTACAATCCATTCTGTGGTCATTCGAATCAGACAGAGTGGCTGCCCAGCTTGATGAATATGGTATTTGGGTACTTGTTTCAGATCCTGTCATTGAATCATTTATGCCTGAGTTCATACTCCCGACGATTTCGAAGAAACTGACAGACAAGGAGCTAGCACCTGAAACAGCAATTAGGCATCTTGAACTCCTTATCGAGGAGTGGGGTGAAATCTGTGATTAGAGGCGTTTACATTCTTGGACAACAGAGTGAGATGATATTCTCAAAAGAGTATGCCAAGAGCGAACACAAAGATAGTCTGATCGAGTTTCTAGTGAATCTTACACAGTTCATCAGGACTGTAGAGCTCGACGGGAATGTAGAGTCAATGGGCATATCAAGCTGGAGAATATTCTACGGTTTAGAAGATGTATTCACATTCGTGTTCATTGCCGACAAGGCGGATGACAGCGCACAAATTAAGGGGAAGATGAGCGACCTGATTGTGAAGTTCATGAAGGACTTCGCCCCTCTTGCCATAGCAAACCAGCCTCTTGATGGACTCGATGCCATCGTGGATGAAATTGCAGTCACTTTGGTGAAAGTTGCCATACTCGGCTTCGCAGGTGTGGGGAAGACAACTACTCTGCACCTGTTGAGAGGAGAAACTCTCCCCCTTGTCCATGACCCCACCATTGGCGTTTCAATCAAGAAATTGCCCACCGAAGTAGAGAATGCCAATATCGTCCTTTGGGATCTCGCAGGTCAATCAAGGTTCAGTATTCTTTGGGCCAAGATGATTGCCAACGCACAAGTTGTTGTGATTGTTACTGATAGCACGCTGGAGAATGTGCTGAGAAGCAAAAAGTTGGTAACTCTAGTCAGTGAGGAAGTTCCGAACGCCAAGGTGATTGGCATTGCCAATAAACAAGACCTTCCAACAGCACTGACTCCTGAGCGAGTTGGCCAGATTCTAAGCATTCCCACTTACGAGCTAGTAGCCATCGATATTTCATACCGTGAAAGGCTCATCCAAATCATCAGAAAGGCCATTCTCGAAGGAAAGGCTGACAAAGCTACATAGTTCGATGCGCAGAGTGGTATGTTGAATTGTGGGTAGGTCACGACAAAGGTTAAGAACGAGCATATCGATGCTTCAAGTATAAAGAGCACACCTAGGTGGCTATACATGTCCTTTGATTTCAGTGCTATGCAGAAGCAGATGGAAGAGATCGCGGAATTCGCGAACAAGGTTGCTGAAACCAAGAAATTGGCGGATGAGTTGGCAGAGAACTTTGCTAAGATGAAGATGTCTATCAACCAGACAATCAACGACTCGTTCACGGAGATTGCAAACCAAATCGATACTCTTCGCAAGAATATGGAAATGATGGAAAGCATAAAGGCTTCAGCCCCAAAAGCTGAGGCTCCGGCTCCGGAAACAGATCCTACTCCGACCCCCGAGCCGGAGATTAAGCCGGAACCTGAACCCGCTCCAGAAGTGGCAGAACCAGCTCCCGAGCCTGCACCAGAAGTGGTAGAGCCTGTGCCGGAAGTGGTAGAACCTGAACCCACTCCTGAGCCTGTGCCAGAAGCAGAGGCCGCACCAGCAGTTGAAGCAGCTGAAGGTAATGACCAGCTCGATTTCCTGTTGCAGCAAAAAGATCGCCTGAAGGCACAGCTTACAGACTTGCGTTTTGATTACATGCGCGGGTACATACCTGAGGACGACTACAAGGCCAAAGAGGGAGAATTGGACACGCAGTTGGAGGATCTGGATAAACAGATAGCGGGACTGAAGTAGAAGCATCTTCATACTCGAAGCAAGCTTAATGATATCCATCAACCCATCTTGATGACCACAGTCATCAAGCAGCTTAACTTGCGCATCGGGGAATAGAATCAAATCCTCGGTGTCGCAAGAAATTCTTTCTTTCACATCATGTTCATTCAAGCAGTATGAGCAAGAATCTAAACTTGAACCCGATTTGGGTCGAGTTGGGATGAGGGAAGGCGCACGGGCTGGGTTAAGGTATTGTGAGGTTGAGCAAGAAGCAGGATGTGCTATTTCTTAGGAGTCTTCTTCTTGGGCTTTGCTTCCGCCTTCTTCTTAGTGACCTTTTTCTTGGGCTTTGCTTCCGCCTTCTTCTTGGTCACTTTTTTCTTAGGCTTTGCCTCAGTCTTCTTCTTGGTCACTTTCTTCTTGGGCGTTTCTTCACCCTTTTTCTTAGTGACTTTCTTCTTGGGCTTTGCTTCAGCCTTCTTCTTGGTCACTTTCTTCTTGGGCTTCTTCTCTTCAGGTTTCGGAGCTTCGGCAGTTAGAGATTCTGCAGTTTCCGTAAGGGGCTCAACCACAATCTCACGTTGTCGAGCCTTTTCTTTCACCTTGCGATCGTCAAGAGCGCGTCGCTGCCGTGCAAGTTTGCCAGGTTTTGCGGATTCAACCGCTGAAACTGCACTAGGAGCTATGTCCATTTCTTTACTAATCACAGGACGCTTGGGCACAGAGGATGCGATTTCCTCAAGGACGTTCACGATCATAATTGGTTTGCCGCCGTCCCGCTTCTCAATCTCTGCAGGAGTCGTGTAGACAACAAAGCCACTTTCGTGAATATAGGGAACAATAACGCCTTCAGTTTCTTTGTCCTTGAGTATTTTACGTGCAATGCTCATCCTGATGTTGAACCGCTTGGCAAGGTCATAACTGGTGACGGATTTTGCCTTCTTCACGTACTCATCGATTTCGCCAATTGTTTCTGGTTTGGGTACAGCATCTCTGACAATCTTTTCTGTCTTTGTTGCTGTTCGTCCCCACTTCTTGCGGCTGATAGCAATTACACTCCTAGATTTGTTCCCAGGGGGTCACCGCGAACGTTTTGAGTTCGGCTTTTAAAGATGCTCATGCATGAGAACAAAAAAACAGCTATGAGCGAAAGCGACGTGCAAGTTTTGGCAGTTAGGCATATCGATATGTGAAATTACCTGCTGTTGGAATCGACTTCTTTGCGTTGCTTTATGATTAGCTTCTGCTGGGCTGAAACATCGCTTCTCGGAGGTATGTCTTTGTCAATGATACAACCCGGGGCTATGACGCTGTGCTCCCCTATGCGTTGAGCAGGGTATATGGCTGAGTTGATGCCCACGACAACTCCATCCCCTATAATGGCGCCGAATTTGCTCAATGGTATCTGCACACGCCCGTCCTTGTAGTTGAGATGGAACGGTTTGTTGTCAGGACGCCAGTTCCAAGTTTGCGCTCCGGATTCGAAGCACGTGTTTGCACCAACGATTGAATCTGCTATGTAGGTCATCCTTCCGACGGTGACTTTATCGAAGATCGCGCTGTTACGCACCTCAACAGAATATCCGATACGCACATCATCACATAGACTGGTGTATTTCCGAATGAGTGAGTGGTCGCCTACATACACTCCCTTACCTATGTAGACTGGCCCCTTTAGGGTCGTACCCGGACGTATGACGCTATTCTCATCGATGAAGACAGGACCTTCTATTACAACGTGCCTGTGTATTTCAGCAGTTTCAGCAATAAAGGTTCCATGCCCACGGATCTCCCTGTCCATAACAATCCGATTGGCTTCAAGCACATCCCAAGGCCAAGTAAATTCTGCCCACTCCTTCTCCCAGACAGCGGCAGCGATTACGGATTTAGCCTCTATCATCTTCTCGATTGTGCGCTCCATGGTCTTATGCTCCTCAAGGAGAGGGAGTGTTCTTGTTGAAAACACTGACACCCCAGCCACCGCATAGTTGCTGACATAGCGATCGGGTCCGCCCTTCTCTACAAGCATTTCCACAACTCCGTTCTTTCCAATCCGAACCGTGCCAAACTGCTCGGGATTGGACACGAGAGTCACGAGCATTGTCACTTCTGCTTCCATGTGTTCGTGATTAGCCAGAGTGCGAGAAACCATCTCAGGATCCACAAGGACATCACCGTTGACAAGCAGAAACTCATCGTCATTTCCAATCTCATCACGAGCAGTTAATATCGCGTCTTCGACACCTTTCTGCTCATGCTGGACTACATAGCGTATCCTCACGCCTGAGTCGGCACCATGTTGGAAGTGGTCGATAATCTCATCACGACCATGCCCCACAACAACGACAATATCCTTGAAACCGTTTTCCTTCAAGCTATTGATGATGTACTGCATCACAGGGCGGCCTGCAATCTTCAACATCGTCTTTGACCTGTTAGCGGTTAGTGGTCTAAGTCTCTGACCAACTCCAGCAGTCAATACAAGTGCCTTCATTCGACTCACACTCACAGTAGGCATCTGGTTAGCTCATAAAACTGTTGGCTGTTGCGCACGTGGCTAGTTGACCAAGCTGAAGTATATGCGCCTCTTGCCAGCGCCCACATTCTTTGTCTTCCCGATTTTGATAGCGCCTACCTCTCGCGTGTTTTTCACGTGCGTTCCGGCACAAGAAGCCACGTCGTAGTTTCCAATGGCAATCACTCTGAACTCCTTCACTGACTTGGGGACCATCTCAAGGTATCTTGTTTGATAGCCTTTCTCATTGAGATAATCAATTGCGTCCCTACGTTGCATAAACTTAATGGAAACATCAAGGTTCTTGGCCAGAATTTCATTCACTCCAGCCTCGACCTTGCGCTTCATCTCATCATCAAAGGATTCGAGAGGTGAGTAGTCGGCCCTGCTCTTGTCGGGCTTAATCATGTTGCCAACAGTGATGACTTGGTAATTCAGCTGGAGGTATCGAGAGAGAACATGCTGCGCCGTGTGGAATCTCATGCTTTCGTATCGCCAGTTCCAATCAAGAGAACCATGGACATCAGCTCCATTACTTATCGCAATGGGCGCCTCCACCAAGTGCTGAACCTCTCCAGAGTCCTTCTTCGTATTCACAATCGTTAGAGTGGTAGTGCCGTCGCTTATCATCCCACGATCTCCACTCTGCCCGCCGCCCTCAGGATAGAATGCCGTGTGATCAAGTGCAACATAGCAGTCGCCCACTGCTACAACCTTCGCATCAAACTCTCGGATGTAGTTGTCCTTCATATGGAGGAGTTCAGTCACATGCGCTTACTCCTAGGAGCTAATTCTCCGTCTTGCGCGCATCCACTCTTCAAGTGCTAGCTGCTTCGCCATATCAAGTTCAACGCTTGTGAAACTGACACCTTCACTTTCTGCCGCGGCGTCCATAATCTCTTTGACTGCTTCTTTAGATTCCAATGCGCTAAGTTCACTGACGATAGCATCAGTAGTGGATTCAGTAACACCGTGATCCAAGAGATATTTCGCCAAGGGAGTGCGTGATGTCGGTATATGACCAGAATCCGTAGAGGGCTGCAAACCTATGGCGTGCATCTTCTCTTCGAAGCTCTCAGTGATAATGTCTCGCCGGGATTTGGACGGCACATCCTTGAGAGGCTTGCCTTTTTCGATGCGTGACATCATCTTGCTCATGTACTTGACGATTGGCGGTCCTTCAGGCCCCTTAGGTCGCCGTTTGATTGCAACCCCCAAGACGACTAGGATTACCAATAGTGCAACTGCGTAGATGGCAGGAGATTGAAAAAGCATGATGATGTTTTGGATAATCTCATCTATTTGCATAGGCAACTGCCCCTGTGGTTGTCTTGGACCACTACAGAAGAATCCATGAGAAACCACAACTTTAAACTTTCTCCTGACTAATCCTGAAATCAGAAACGCGTGAGGAATCCATTATGCACACTACTAGAGGTATACTAAAGGCGCTAACCAGCGGAAAGCTGACGATTGAAGAGGCCGAGAAGAAGCTCCAGATTCTCACGCTAAGTCATGTGGAGGATCTTGCTATCCTTGACCATGGTAGACAAGACCGGACTGGCATACCTGAGGTAATCATGGCAGAAACAAAACAGAGCGACGAAATCATCAAGATAACGAGAAACATGCTGGACGCTAATGGATTCGCACTACTTACAAGGGCAGATTGGAAGAAAGTAGATGCCCTTGAGAGTGCAATCGATGATTATGTCATCAATGTGAGTGGTAGTAGAAATCATCTCACCGTGTTTGTTCATGCTCAAAATTGGAAACCACCCGAAACTCGGGGGAGAATAGCCGTGATTACCGCTGGTACCTCAGACATTCCGTATGCACGTGAAGTGGAAGCCATTGCCAAGGTCGTGGGAGTTGAAACACTATCGTTCTTTGACGTAGGAGTGGCAGGAATCCACCGACTCATTGATCCCTTGAAACAAATAATCGAAAAGGATGTAGATGTGGTAGTTGTCCTAGCAGGAATGGAGGGGGCACTGCCAACTGTAATAGCTTCGTTAGTTGATATTCCCGTGATAGGAGTGCCAATGCCAACTGGCTACGGCTATGGTGGCAAAGGAATTTCTGCTCTATCTTCAATGCTCCAATCATGTGCACCCGGTCTTGCGGTGGTGAACATCGGCAACGGTCTGGGCGCAGGAGCAATAGCCGCTCTCATTGCCAGAAGGAGAGCCAAACCCGACTGATGTAGACGGAGTCGCGCGCATCACGCACCGAAGTGTCGAGCGATTTGAAGGTAGACATCAACAGCTGTAAACATCTCATCAATGTGTATGTATTCGTCAGGTTGGTGTGCCTGCTCGATGGAGCCGGGTCCACATATCACATTGATGATTCCTATCTTTGGCTGAAGTACTGAGCAGTCCGTTCCGAAAGTTGCCGCCGTGGGCACTGGCCGCTTTCCTGTAATCCGCTCAACTGCGTCGAGACTAACTCTGACTATCTCAGCATCACGGGGAGTTGAAACGGCAGGCTTGCCGTGTATGTACTCGATTTCGATGCATTCAGATAGTCCTGCTTTCACAAGGCGGGCATTCATCTCCGCAAGCACGGACTCCATGGTCTGCCCCTTGCATAGTCTCATATCCAAGTGCGCTTCACAATGGTCAGGGACGATATTGATCTTCACGCCCCCCTTGATGATGCCCACGTTAATTGTTGGGTTGCCCATCAGTGCATCTGGCTCAAAAGTGTACGATTGGCTTGCAAGAACATCCAATGCTCTCGTGCATAATTGAATCGCATTTCTCCCTTCGTGTGGCCTAGACCCATGAGCTGCTTTGCCGCCGGCATTCACCTTGGACCAGAACATACCTTTCTCACCGACTAGAACAGCGAGACTTGTGGGTTCAGCACAGACGCCAAACTTCACACCCGCTAGCTTCCCGCTCTTAGCAACCTCTTCAGCACCTGAGCAGCCACTCTCTTCGTCAGATGTGGCAAGCATGAGAAGGGGAGAATCGTGCTTCTCCTCGCTGTAAAGAATCAGGGTTTCTGTCAGGGCTGTAACTGGTCCTTTCATATCGCATGCGCCCCGCCCGTACATACGCCCATCCACAATCTCCGCACCGAATGGATCGTAAGCCCAGGCATCTGGAGGACCAGCTGGAACAGTATCCATATGACCATGTAAGACCAGTGAACCCGATTTCTCATCCGCTGTAGAGAATATCAAGTTCGGTCGATCACTTGGACCAACGGACTCGCAAGCAATACCATGTGACTCCATATGGTCTCGAAGAACCTTGGCGACTTCAGCTTCTCTGCCCGGGGGGCTCTCAGAATTCGTGGCTATGAGGTTTTTGAGAAGTGAAAGCATCCGTGATTGATTGGTCTTAATCAAATCGACACCCAAGCAGCATCATCCCTGACCCCGATAATAACATTCCCGAATGCGTGACCTGTACCAAACGAAAAATGTGGTATGGCTGAAACCTTTCCAGGTTAGTTAAAGACGGGACGGTTTGAGCCGCACTCTTTTTCCCCTATACCCCTATAGCGATGTGCAAGTCGTCACCCCACAGGGCTCTGCGCTGTTTTCGAATGACGACTGGATATGTCTGTCCAAATATGTCTTCAACTGACACCTTGAATTCCCCTGAGAGGAATTTACGCACTGATTTCCGCAACTTGCGTGTGGGGAGATCCCGAATGCGTATTGTGTAGGTTTCAGCCATGGTTCTCAGCTCCAACGGATGCTGGGTGGCGCGGCCAGCTTGTAACGGTGCGAAGCTTGTACAATGTTTCGCACGGTGGCATATATACGCAAATCGTCTCAATCGTAGCCATGAGGGGCTAACGGAATGGTCTTAGAAGCCATCTACCTTGTGCGCTCAGTCATAGCCTCTAGGACCGAAAGAATGTGCTGTAACAGAGAACATTGATGATGTTCCCACCTTAACAAATGGCCAACGCCTTTCTCGACTAGCATATATCGCATAATAGACCCTTAGCGGCGGGTACTCGTTGGACATTCCTAGGGATTATACGCGAAGGGGTGTCGAGCTGAATCTTTCCTTGCTATAATCTCATCCACGCCTTGCCGTCGTTCTATCGCCCGACGAATAGCGTGTCGAACAGCGCGGAAGTTGTTGATGTGCACACGTTTTGGATTATTGGCACTAGGATGCACGAATACATTGGCGGCTATCACCAAGTCAGGAACGAGCTCCTCAGGAATTATCATGTCAGTTATGGTGCGTGTCACAGCATCAGCCACGGCCTTCTGAGCTACTTCGTATACCAGCGCGTTATGCTTTTCATCGACGATTGTAACTGTTGAAACGAAGACGGTTGTGGGTTCGAGATCCTTGATGATATTGGAAGCGTGGAAGCCCTCCGTCATTATCCCAGCGGCTGCTAATGCTTCCTTAAGTGGTCCGTCTCGAAGACCCATAACAAGATCGACGTGAGCAACCTCCAACCCTTCTCCGGCAAGCGCCTCTCCATGGAGCAATGTCAAGTCGTCGATGACTTCCGGAACTCCATTTATTTTAGGATAGGACTCAGCAATCAAAGTCTTATCACCCATTTTGAACGTGACTGGTCCTCGCTTAATGAGCTGGAGGTCTTCCAAACATGTCCTAAGCTCGTCTATGTCCTCGTACCTTAGAGCGTCACCTTCATTCAATGGAGCTCGAGCGGTTCCCACTGGAACCCCCATCATATTCAAGGCGGCCTTTACAGCAAGCCCTCCGCCCTTGTTGACCATCAGCCGGATTGTTTTCTGCACGCTTCGTTGAATGATTAAGCCTTCCTTGAGGTCACCACTGGCGAGCGCAGCTTGCATTCGTATGTAGCGGTCTGGAAAGATATTGGCACTCAGGAGTATCGCACCATCACAACCGGTAGCAAAGGCTGGAAGAGCAACCTCATCGTGTCCGATGACCACCTGGAAGCTCTCCGGTCTGCGAACGAGAATCGTCGTGAGATTGAGCAGGTTCGCACTCGAGTCATTCATTCCGATGATTCCATCTATCTCTCGGAGACCATCTACAAGCCACCAATCGATGTTGACTCCCGTCACTTGGGGGATATTGTAAAGGAATATCGGAATATCGCTTGCATTGGCAATCCGTTCATAATGCTCATAAATTTCCTTCGTGCTGGGCTTGAGGAAATACGGGGTGACCACTAGCGCGGCGGAGGCACCGAATTCAGCGGCTCTCCTTGTGAGCTGAATTGCCTCCCTTGTTGATGCAGCTCCCGTGCCAGCCATTACAGGAACCCTGTCTTTTGCTGCGTCACAAGCAATCCTGAATGCATCGACCTTCTCATTGAAGCTCATGCTAGTGAACTCGCCTGTTGTTCCGCAAGGAACAATTCCCGTCGCACCACTCTTGATCACATGATCAATCAATCCACGGTATTGCTCCTCGTTGACGCCATCTTTGCTGAATGGTGTTACTAAAGCGGGGTATACGCCCTTGAATGTGAAGTCATCTGTCATTTCTGATCACTTCCATATCTGTCCCAGAGCAGCTGACACGACTCTCTCAGTCGCCGCTGTTACTTGCCTTCGGTTTCTGGAATTCAGGTCAATGTCCAGGGCCATAATCACCACATTGTCAACGATGACTTGATCCGGCACCTTGCCGCTCTTGAGAAATGCTGCCACAGCTCTTGCGGCTCCTGACTGTACAGGTCCGTAGAAGAGGGTAGCCTGACGCATTGACTTGATTTTCTTGATAGGCACCATGATGCTTGTCGGTCTTACAGGAAGATTAGGTTCCAAGATCACCGTTAGAGCTTCGTGACCCACTTTTGGATTCATCAGCAGCTTAACGAATGCTGAACCCAGAGCGCCATTTTTTGGCCCGGTCATAATGGCCACTGACACGGTATCTTCAGAACCCTTTCCGATTTCCGCGTCCTGAAGGTAGTCCGGTCCAACTCCGAACTTCCCAAGAGCTCTTTGTATGTCGATGTCCTTTGTAGCCTTGGGATGAGTCAGGGTTTCTATCAATCCAAGATTCTCCAGTTCTATTTGAATCTCGGCCCTTAGCTCATGAGTCAGAGTGCCGCCTGAATTCAGGGGCATTCTGGAATAGCCTGCGTTTATCCCCATCATTCTAAGTGCCGCTTTCACGGGAGGTGCACCTCCCTTTCTAGTAACTATTCGTGCAAAGGTCTGTGCTGAGAGCTGAAGCTTCGCTGCATTCTTCATGTCGCCCTTTTGCACCTTGTCCATGATGTCGAGCCATATGTGAGGCATCACGTTTGCGGATGCCAAGATTGCCGCACTCGATCCTGCCGCAACCGCAGAAAGGAAGCACTCATCATGGCCAATAAGCACCGGCATCTTGCCATCTAGCTTCTGGATCAGTTCAAGAGTATGGCCTATATGGCCACTACTATCCTTGATCCCAACGATATTGTCAAGCTCGGCCAAGTCCTCTACGATATTCGATTGTAGAACCCCGAGCGTACATTGTGGAATGTTATACATGATGATTGGCAGCCCGCCCTTTCCCGCTACGGCTGCATAGTGCTCGTAGTATCCCTTATCTGTCGGGCGAAGATAGAATGGTGATATGACTAGGGCCGCGTCGCATCCTATGTCTGCGGCATACTTGGTCATCTTGACTGTTGCTTCTGTGCTAGTTTCTCCAGTCCCAGCCACCACGGGCACGCGACCATCCGCGAATTCTACACACATTTTGAAGAGTTTCTTCCGCTCCTCGGTCCGCATATAGACGAATTCTCCAGTCGTCCCAGCAGGCACAAGACCGGTCGCACCCTTCTCAATCGTGTAATCGATTATGTCCTTGAATCCTTCTTCTATTATGTCGCCATCCTTTGTGAAAGGAGTCACCAAGGCGGGCATAACACCCTTGGGTTCGTATTTAGCCATCAAGAACCACCTGACAGGCTTCGCGGGCTGTGCGGTCGTATAAAAGGTTCCGCTTGAGAGTTTCAGATTAATAGGATTTCGCCAAATTAGCACGTCGTGCTGCGTACTGCAGCGAGTTGTTGAAGTACTGCCCTATCACCTTAGCTAGTGCGGGCCCCACAATGTAATTTATCTCACCTGGGAGCATTGCATTCAAATTCGTCTTGGACGTCAATTTGCCGCTCCTCTTCAGATTCCCAATTTCTCTCTGGACAATGACCCTGGCCTCATCCCACGTCATGGCTTCGGCTTTGGAGCCAATCAGACCTCTCTTTATGTCAGAAATGGATCGCATCACGAACACAGCAAGACTGTCCAAATCCTTGCACTGAATCATATGGTTGGAACCATGTTCAGAGCAAGCTCCCTCTTTAGGTATTGCACCGCAATTGGTGCAGACAGAACGTCCTCGGCTTGTTCGCACATAGAATGCAAGAAGGTTAGCGAGCTTTGTATCGTCGTTTGCTGTCCACTCCAGACCTGCGGTTCCTACCCGGACTATTGCCCTGAAGACGGTATGGGCCTTTGTGTAAACAAAGGATAGCGCATCGAGCGATGCCTTTTTGCGCTCAGCGAGCTTTTGCTGTTGTCGTTTTGCGTCAATGGCCAGCTCCTCTTTTGCCGCCTTTTCAGACCGTTCCTGTTTCAAGAAGCGATGCATTACATCATATGCGATGGCGTAATTATCAAACGTAAGGCCATCCCGGACGAGAGGGGTTTCCACTACACCCTCGAATACTGGACTTGGCGTTGATTCAAGGTTCGAAGAAGCAGCATCCAATGCCCTACTTGCCAAACGTGCATGCATCCATGCGCTTAGTGTTGACGCATCGAGTTCAGGATGCACACATTTTAGCTCGTAGATGCGGATAGCTGTAAGGTCAATCAATATCTCCTCGCGCAGGAATTGAAGCTCGGTTTCTGTATCTTCATAAATGCTCTTGAGTAACGCCTTCATGCGGAGCATGTCTTGCTTCGATCGCATGTAGGTTTCCACTATGCGTGTGAGATTCGTCAACAGACCTATGGTGAAATGCCAGACCAAGTCTAGCTTGATAGCTCTCGCGACTTCTTCTTGCCTGAGTTGATGACTTATGTCAGAAACGGAGGCCATACCCAGTGAACTTAGAGCGCCATCATGTACTTGCTCGCGCTGCTTGATGAGTAATTTGAGGTCCTCTGGAGAGGGAACACGCATCTTTGATTCAAGGGTTTCCAGCACTTGAACCTCAATGCCCATCAGAGTGCTGCGATCCTTAGTAAGAAGGTCCAATGATATCTTATCTATCTCTGATGCTCTCCACCCTTTTGCTTTCATCATGCCTTTAACCTGCTTTTGGAGGGTGGTTTCAAGTTTCTCAAGTCGTCTCAACGACCGCTCCATTGCCTCAAGTTCTTCCTTGTTGATTGAGGGGCTTTCGATTTTGACAGTAGACGGCTCAGCCACACTCATCAAACCATCCGCTAGCTGTGAAATGTCTTTGATGCCCTTCACTCGCAGCGCTGCTTGAATATCGCTAGAGTTGATCTGAAGCAACTGTGATAGCATGTTGTAGATGCTGTCAGGCTCCGCCTTAATCATCTCACTCAAGTGCTTCGCGACTACTTGACCCATCTTTGCCTCATACTCCTCAAGCGTTGTGGGCGTTTCGAGATCGATTTCGACAGCTTCGACTAAATCAAGCTTCAACTCGTGGGCAGCTCGTATCGCCTGTATTTCCACAGGACTCTGGCCTAATCGTTTCAGCACGGCGTCAGCAATGGTATTCCAAGTTGAGTTAGAGATGGATTGCATGGGCCGTCCCTCTGCATACTTGGCAGTTCCGGAAATTTGGCTCAGACCACGAGTTAGAACCGTGATTTCAGCAGTTTCTTCATCTCTGGGCCTGAGCAATTCATCCCTCAAAGAAAGAGCGGTTTCTTTCAGGCCAGACGCCTTTGCGTAGAGTTCTCGCCGCCATGCTGCGCCCCAGCCAGTTACTTCGTTGATGAAATCAATGTCATGATTTGGCGAATAGTCAGTCGGTATCTTTCCAAGATATTCCTTCACCAAGGATAGTGCCACATCCTTCGTGCTTTGATCAGTTGCACTCTTGCCGCCTATCGTTTCTACGGCATTGATGAAGAACTCACTTACAAGTCGGGATACATCAATCTCCGCTTGAAATTTGACACCGAGCAGCTGCCGAATCTCTAGCTCAAGCTGACGACGTTCCTCGCGCGTTGCTTCGTCCTTAAGCTCGATAGTAAGGTCTTGCGCCTCATCAAACCCTATCAGCTTAACACCTTGGTAATGGTACAACCAGAATGATGCAAAGAAAGACAGGATATCCTCCATGGGTCGAGGACCTTCTGCAATTTCCATCAAGAGCTGACGATCTCTATTGCTCCGCATGTGGTTGACAAGCGCTTCTCTCAGAAGAATCTCCTTTCCAGCCTCGGACATCTGCCTAGTCTTGAGAATCCATGAACTTGCCACTAGACTGCACCTCCCATTTTGCTTCCACCGATTTTGATTGTGAGTTCACTTCCTTTTTGTTCATACGTCACAACGTAGATGATGTCAGGAGAATCGGGATTTCTGAGGTATGCTCTTGTTGGCCGCGGAAGTAGTCTACTCAACCCTCTTATGACCGAACTCATCAGATACTCAAGAAGCTCGTCATCAATGCTGAGAAAGATTGTTTCGGTGGCTGTCGACCCCTCGGATTGGAGTTGCTTCAACCTTTCAAGGAAAATGGATTCCATCTTCTCTTGACTCTCATTCATCATTGAGAGCGTCTTTGTTATGGTGTCGCGCAGCTCGATGTAGAGGAACGTTTCTTGTGAAAGCTCGGGTTTGGGTGGAATCGAACGTTCTGAAAGGCCGGGTGAGTACTCATCATCAACTTCAGCAATGCGCGATTCCATGCTCCGAGGAGCATTAGGTTTGTCGGGGATAATGATGCCGGTGCTATCAAGAGATGCTTGAGCAAGTCTTTGTTTCTCCTGGATTGACTCGTACTCAGCCGTTTCCTCTTTGAATTGGGATTGAGCCTGCTGAATCAGAGCATCCCTCTTCTCGTTGTGAACCCGTATCTTGGCATTCTCAGTCTCTATTTCTTGGCGTTCTTGTTCCCAATTCTGAACCAGAATCTGATACTCCTGTTCTCGCACATTAGCTTCGCTGGCAATTCGCTCAACTATTGACCGTGCAGTTCCCCTGCGTCCGGCCTTATCATGAATAAACTGTAGGAAATCCATCAGCTTGCTGGAGAGGTTATCATCCATTCCTTGAATGCGAAAGTCCTCAACCCAAAGCCGAGCCTCAGTTTTCCACATCTCGGGTTTCTCACTTTGTTGTTCTATTATCGACAGAAGCGCTTCCGCCAGGTCAAAGGCTTCATCTAGAACTGCATCAATAGCCTTTGAAATCAATGCCTTGCTTAGGAGGTGGTCCGCTACATCGGGCACTACATCTGCTACAAGGGTTTCGAAGTCTGAAAGCAAATTCTGAAGTGCTATGCCGGTTTCTGAGAGTGTGGCACTGCCATCCTTGACTCCAGCCGAGTGGTTGCTCTCGATTTCAGAGCGAACAATCTGAGCCACGTCGCTGAATCTTATCAAGGCCCATGCATCCATCTTTTCAAATGACTTCTGGATATCATTGACAATCACGCTGATCAACTCAGCAGGGTGATTGTGCTTAGAGCCTTCGAATGCCTTCTTACCAATGACCGCATTCAGTTGACTATGCAAGTCATCGAAGAACTTGTAGAATAGCATAGTTTCAGTGGGACCCATCTCTTGACTTGACATCTCATCCCGGAAAGCCCGCATAGTTTCGAATATCGCTCTTCTGGTTGTCCCCACAATCAGATATTGCTGTAAATCCAGCACGAAGTACTGAGACACTTTCTTAGCATGAACGACGAAATATCTCATGGTGCTCTTCAGTTGCCATGCCCTCAGCTTGTCGTCAACGGGGAACTCACGTTCAACGGACTCCATCATATAACTCACAAGGTCCTTCGCGAGTTCAACCTTGAATCCATCAAACTGCGTCTTGTCAGATTCTATCTCGGAATTGAGCTTGGATTTGTGTTCAGAGAGCGATAGTGTGAGTCCAGAACCAACGTGCTGCTCAATAATCACTTCAAACGAATCAACAGTGTCAACTAGGAGCTTAGCAAACTCGTTTGTCCTCTTCTTGAGTGAATCGAGTTCGCGTATTTCCGCTTGCTCACTTCCAAGAAACCGAACAAGGGCAGCAATCGATGCGCGCACGATATCCACCTCTTCTATGCCGTAGGCGAATGTGTTCAACTCGCTTAGAATCGCTCTGCCCGTATTGGCAATGCTTGATGATATCGTTTCAATAGCTAGAGGCGTCAGGATTCTTTGTTTGAAGTGCTGGATAGTATCTATCTCGCTCAATTGAGGAAACTCAAACCTAAGGTCGGTGCGTTCTAGTATTGTCATCCCGGGAGGCAACGTTGTGAAGTCGTCTCGGTACTGCAATTTGATGACAACTTCCTCGTCGATGTTTTCAGGTTTCAGCTGAATCGAATCCCATGAACTCTTGAACTGACGGTCCATCATTTCAACAAAGACAACGCTATTCAAGCGATCTACGAACTTGCCTAGTATGGCCATCCCATCGGTTTCGTAGTCTAAGTTGTTATTGATAACTGCAGCCTCCACGTCTGCAATCTTCTTTGATAATCTCTGCATATGACTGTCAATCTTGAACGGATCTACAATGCCCTCTTCCCAGCTCAGCACACACACATGAGAACTAACCTCGTTTGATAATGCACCAGCGATGGAGAGCTGTTCTGGGAGAACTTCAGAGCCTTGAGCACGATCGAGGTTCCATACCAATGAGAGTAGCTCCAGACCTTCTGTTTTTCTTAGAGCGTTCCTAATTGCGAAGATTAGAGACGATATATTCATGGCAACAGCTTGGGAGTTCTGTTCCATCATGCTACCAGAGCCTATTGCACTGCCAAGGGGGTTCCCACGGCTTGTGGAAACTCCAAGTACCGAGGCCGAAGCCATTCTGATTGCCTCAATGGTGCTTGGAGCTTGCACCTTTTTTCTGGATGGTCCACTCATCAATCGGTCTCCTCAACGATCTTGTAACTCATAGGTTAGCAGAAACTATGAACAGTGCTGCCCGATACTGCTCTGGTTTCTGGTGAGGGACTTTTGGGGGGGTATCTTTTGAATCTAACTCGATTGTACATTGAAGGGAATCAAGCGGGGTGCCAGACTCCGTGGTTGTCTTCTCGAATAAGCCCAGCTTTTTCAAGTGCTTTCAGCGCAACTTGTATTGTTGTGGGCAGCAATGCAGGATTACTCTGTGGAACTGGTACACTCCGGGCCCGTATCATGTCGTATGTCAGTTGATTGACATCTGCATCACCTCTCAAGGAGATGTGTTCCAGCAAGAAGTCCTGAAATTGGATAACTCCATTGCTGACCTCCTCGAACTGTAGGGAAACATCACGCAGGATATGAGCTACATCATGAGCAGGTAGAAGGAATTCAATATCCAGTGTCCGAAGATGTTCAATTGCAGCCAGCTTAGCTGAGAGACTGCCGGTTAGGTCAACGTAGAATTTCCTAGGATCATTTGGAAAGTTGTTGACCTCATCGCCTGAAAACAATGCTTTCCTTGCGGCATCGTAAAAGACACAGTGCCCAGAGCAATGTCCACCTGTCAGGATGACTGTTAGAGCTGTACCTCCCACTCGGATTGTGTTTCCATCCTCAATGAAACGGTCTGTCTCGATTCCTCGAAAGTTGACTCGTAATGGACTCTTGTCAAATTTCATTGCAACACGCCCCGCAAAGTCCATCCTGAGTCGCTCTTTGATAAACACCTGAGGCGTACTTAGTAGCTCAGCGTCGTTCCTATGAATCATTACAGGAGCGCCCGTCGCCTTATGCAAGCGTGCAGCACCGCCGATGTGATCCGGATGTCCATGTGTGCACAGTATGCCCACAACATCCTTCCTATGACTAAGGCCGAGGTCCTTTATCGCCTTCAGAATTGCCTTTCCGGGGTCTCCAGCTGTTCCGGGGTCTATGACTAGAATCTCACCATCATCTACCACAAGGTAGCTAGCGATGAAACCAAACTCATCGGCAAATTTGCCCTTTACAACATGAATACCGGGTACAATCTCTTTCGCACTCATCGTCCATCTAAGAGAACCCCTTCCAATCCTTATGATAATATCGACGACGAGAGCCTTATCAGCGGAATTCAAACCACTGTTCCAGTGCAAGAAATAAGAGTTCTCATCGATGAGGCAGAAAGATGAAAGGTGTGTATGCACTTGTGATTCAAATCGAGAAGAACCTTACAACTACCGTAGGTGCATTGGGTCAAGTCTGGTTTCAGAAGGGAATCTGGATTTATGTGGGGGCGGCAACGGGAACGGGATCAACCAACCTGGAAAATAGAATCAGGCGGCACTTCACGGATGAGAAAGCCGTACACTGGCACATCGACTATCTTCTGAAAGCAAACGCGAGTCCCCTTCGTGCAATTTGGGCCGAAGCCAGTCGCAAGGCAGAATGCAATCTAGCAAGAGAAATGAACAAGTCGCCCCAATTCATGGCGGGACCAAGGGGCTTTGGATCTTCGGACTGCACTAGAGGCTGTGGAACGCATCTGTTCCGATTCACAGGACTTGGCAAGCCCGACGGAAGTATCCGAGGAATTCTCTCGGAATTGGGTTTGACCCCTGTCATAGCAGAAAATAACACTAGCCCTAAGAGAATAACTATTAAGCAAACGTAGACCGACTTAGCTAGCCAATACTGGAGGCATACTTTGTGACTGATTGGAGGAATGTATTCCAAGAACTGAAGGGAACCGGGGCGACTTTTACTGTCTACCTGCGATACATGCAGAAGGATACTCTGGCGAAGATTCCGAACGTAAGAGTCAAGGAAGTTTTCGATGACCATGTTAATCTAGAGAACCCAAGTGGGTTTGGCATACTTGGCTATGAGGACATACTTTACTTGTCAATTCCCCGACAATAGCATCCCCGTTTCTTTGGGATTCATCTCTTGGCTACGCCATACCTTCAATGACTTGGTGCGTATTTCTTTGTCCATTCTAGGGACAGTGAACGTATTTTCTGCTCAGTAGGTAGACCAGTTTCCAAGTCCCAACCTCTGAGCCGGTAGTAGTCATCTAGCATCGGCTCAAGATCTACGGTCTGTCCCTTACCAGGCCCCTCGGGCATTGGATCGTGAGTGAACCGCCTTGGAAGATTATCATCAGCTCTAGTGATTCCCTCCCGTGTATTGAAGAGCCGTTTGAGGGTTACCTGTCTTTCCGCGATCCTTGTGAGGTTCTTGACATCACCCAACGACTTCTCACCAGTAGCTAAAGGCAACATGTCCGCGAAATCCTTCATCCAGAAGATGGGCGGCCATGACACAGAATACCAACAGACAATAAGAGTATCTCGAATGCAGTAGGCGTTCTCGCTCTCAACCACCGCTGTGGCCTTGTACTTCTCAGTGTACGGGTCGATTATCTCGGGTAGCTTGTCAGCGCCCCATCGCTCTCTGGCCACTTTTTCGTAACCAAGCTGGTCAACGACAACCAAGCTCCGAAGATGGTCCGCCCCTCGAGCTCCTGTTGCATGCCCTAGAGCAATGCTGCGATGTGTACGCCCGTCCTGCCCGGAAACTTCAAGACCCTTAACATGGATTGCATACTGTTCGGTACCTCGCCCTAACCGCTTTGCAGCAGCCCGACTTCCCTCTGCCAAGATATCGCCGAAGCCTTCTCGCTTACCCATCATTTCCAGTAGTTCGATGACAGTTTGGCTATCACCCCATTCCAGTTGAAGTCCACCAGTATCTTTCGTGGTGATTAAGCCGTTCTCGAATGCCTCGAACGCAAAACCAATTGTCGCTCCAGCAGAAATAGTATCCATTCCATACTCGTTGCAAATCTGGTTCGCTTTCAGAGTTGTGGGGTAATCTGCAATGCCAAGATTGCTGCCAAATGCCATCAACCCTTCATACTCCGGTCCTTCGCCCAATGTACCCGCAAACGGACCTTCTCGAACATAGTTCATCTTCTTGCAGCCAAGACTGCAACCGAAGCAAGCCCTATCGGAGATTGTGTACCTTGGGCGTATGTAGTCCCCGCTCAGCTTCTCCCATCCGGGGAACACGCCGGTGCGATGATTGTAAGTTGGAAGCTCGCCTATCTCCTGTTTCACAGCAGTAAGAATCCAAGTCCCCCACTTACCCATCTCTTGAGCCTGTGGATTCGTTCGGACCCTCATATGCGCTGCTTTAGCGAGCTTAGTAAACGCTTCATGGTCGTTAACTTCAACGGCCCCATGGCCTCTTATTGCGATAGCTTTCACGTTTTTTGCACCGAGGACTGCCCCCATGCCAGTCCTTCCAGCTGCTCGAGCATTATTTATGATAAGAGACGAGAATCGGACCTTCCTTTCACCAGCTGGACCCACGGCTGCTATCTGGATGTCAGGATCGCAATGTTCCCTTTTGATGGCAGCAGTAACCTCATGGGTTTTCATTCCCCAGAACTTGCCAGCATCTAAAATCTGCAAGTTCGAATCCTCGATTAGAATGTAGACAGGTTTGTCAGACTGACCTTCGATGACCAACATGTCGTATCCGGCATACTTCAGTTCGGGCCCAATGAAGCCGCCTACGTGGCTTTCCCCCCATATTCCCGTTTGGGCGGCCTTTGACACAAATACTGTGCGCCCGCTCATTGGCCAAAGAGTCCCTGTTATCGGACCGGTGCTCATGATTAGCTTGTTGTGGCTGCTAAGTGGATCACATCTTGCGGGTACTTCCTCGTACAGCAGTTTCGCTGCAAAGCCATCACCGCCTATGTAATCTCGTATCCACTCCGGGGGCAACTTTTCAACCTTGAAGTTCCCTTCGCCAAGCTGGACTCTAAGAATACGCCCCGTGTAGCCACCAGCTGCCAATCTAGGATCCTCCATCGGACAGCTGTGTTTCTGCGCTGTGTTCTATCTCTCGCAGATAACTTGTAACCTTGCCATGGCGTTCGAATGTTGTAGCACTGGATATGGGCCCATACTGAATTGCGCCGGTCGGACAGACCTTGGCACACTCGGGATCCCCACCGCAGTGGTCGCACTTGATGATGCGCATTTCTGCTGTATCCAACAGAATAACTCCATTGACACAGGCACCAACGCAGGATTTGCAGAGAATGCACTTGTCATGGTCGAGGAAGACCATCTTAGATATCGGATCTCGCCTCATGGCATATACAGGACACACCTCAACGCAAGGGGCTTCCTCGCAAGGCCCACAGACATTAGGTATGTCAATGCCCAAGTCGTCGTATCGGATTATCTTGAGTCTTGCCAAGCTTGGCTGGAAGCGGCCTTCGTGTTTTGCGGAACAAGCTAGCTCACAGATTCTGCATCCAGTACATTTCGTGTAATCAACTGTCAACTGTGATGGCAGCCACACCACCTCGGGGGAGCGCACTTGCATGTGTTTGTATGCTAAAAGCTTTGGTAATCAGCAAATGTCAGCTGAACAATTTATTAGGTTATCAAGTTGCTAGAAATTCAAGGTTTTAACTATGAGCACCCCCGAGAAGAAAGCTAAGAAGAAGGACAACTACCTAGAGATTGAATTCCAGCTTGGAGACCTGTGGTTCGCAGCAAGAGGAAAAACTCTCAATGTCGAACGGAATTTCAGGATGCTCATTGACTTGGTTGAGGATGGTAAGCTCAACTTGAGCATGACAGAACAGCTTGAAGAAACGATTGAGGAACTTGGCGAACCTTTGGAGAAGGAAGCAAAACTAGACCCTGCTCCTTCATGGGAATAAGCGAGCTAGAGGTTGGCGCCCTAGGTACGGTCCAAAAAGGCAGAAAGCCAAAACGAAAAAGGAAATGCACACACAAAGACAGTGCATCAGAGAATTCCTTAAGAGATGCACCTAGCTAATGACGAGCTGGTTTTGATGAGTCACGGCGACGGAATGCGACACGACGATGAGGATCCATACTACCTTGAGCCTAGCGAGGTGGTTTCACAATACAGTGTAGAATGGATTGCGCTAAGACAATCGTATGGGGAAGTGAAAGCTCAACTCAGTGTCGTACAGGGTCAACTCACTGAGCTAGACCTCAAGCTGCAGAAGGGTGAGATAGACGATGCCGCTCATGTGGAACAGTATCGAGAGCTATGGCTCACTTCAACGCAGATCGTCCAGGTGAAGAGAGAGGTTGAAGGACGTCTTTATGAAATCCAGCGAGATATCAGAGCCGCCAATAGAAAACTAAAGGAACTGGAAGC
>JAUWOA010000027.1 GCA_030612365.1 Candidatus Thorarchaeota archaeon | reverse complement strand
GGAGTCTTTCATCCTAGTGGAACAAGCGCTCAAGATCTCGCAGTAGCAGGCCAAACCACGATAATCGATGTAGCACCGCTTGGGGCTGATGCAGAGGTTGTCCTCGCAATTCTGACCAACATGCTCTGCAGACAGGTTCTGACTTATAGAATGGCCTGGACAGAAGAGGGGACAAGTGCACGAGAGGAGCTTCCTCCTACATGGCTAATCATCGATGAAGCTCATACACTGGTCCCAAAGGGCAGCGCTACTCCCGCGAAGGATGCTATTGTGGGCTACGCGAAGCTTGGGCGACGGTTCGGATGCAGCTTGGTCCTGTGTACACAACAACCCTCAGCAGTTGCTGACGAGGCGATATCTCAGGCTGACATCATTATCTCGCATTCACTTTCTCATGATGGTGACATTCGCGCGCTTCAGCAACGAGCTCCAGCAGTAATGCCCAATATGTTTCGCGATAAGGTTTTCATTAGTAGTCTGCCACGCGGCGTGGCGCTAATCTTTGATCAGAGCACAGAGAACAAGCGCGGATTCATCACTCAGATTCGCCCTCGATTATCTCAGCACGGAGGCACTGACCGACTGTCCAGTCTCTTTGAAGCAGCCCGACTGATGATTCCAGAGGGAATTCAAGAAGAGTCGGATCTCCAGTGGGACTTGGAAGAAATCGCAGCCGAACCCGCAGGCGAGTTGATTGAAGGGCTTTCAGAGATTCCTCGTCCTCCACTTAAGCTAAGCAAGGAAGACTGGAATATGCTTGATGACTGGATTCAGGAGTATATTCGGGTCCTCTTCGAGAGGGAGCGGCAGGAATTCTCAATCACGGATGAGCCATCCCCTAGAGCGGCTGAGCCTACAACTGAGCAGGAGTCTGAAGCAACACTTCACGTCATTGAACCTTCTATGGCCAGCGTGGACACTCAGGTGATTGATAGTTCAAAGGTGCGCGTTCGGCAATTTGGCCCTCTCTCGCCATCAGTGCTCTTGAAAGCCATTACAAGAAAGATACTCTACTCCAAACAGCCACATAGGTATCTCTTCACTAAGGGTCCCTTCTATAGAGACACAATTCCGGTGCAGATTCAAGACATTGCACCGTCCGACCTGGTAGAATGGCTGGCCTCAGGGCTTGTATCAGCCGGTCTAACAATCGAGAAACTGGAGCATGATGACGAGATTACTTTCGTCATGTTCAGCAAGAATGGTGTGCGAGGTGTCTTCGCAACCGGCGTGAGTGGTTCAATAGTATGCTCGCCAGTTGTAATTGTAGGAAACAACAGTGCCTTAGTTGTTCAGATGGTCGACAAGGTTCGAAGGGCGATGAGCTAGGCGGAAAACTCTCACGAGTACTCTGTCCACGGACGTACGGTTGGAGCCATTACTATTAGCTTATAAGGTACAGCCGCAATTTGCCGGCTTGGTGCAGAGAATGAGCAAATCCGACCTTCGTCCACCTGTGAATCTTAAGCTAGCATCAATGGCAGACCTAGCTCGAATGCTGGTGTCATGGTCCCAGAGAGACCGAGCGGCAAGCATGCTATATTTCGAGGATAAAGGAAAACACATCTACGGTACGCTCATTTCAAACCACGGTTACTATGAAATGCACGGAATCCCGCTGTGGGTTTACACCGAGGGTGAGTCCGCTCCTGATGGGAATTTCTTGGCATACGGTACTCGCCCAAAGGAATCTGTTGAGTTTGTTGCCTCTATCGAGTCCGAACCCAGAGTAGCCTACCTTCCGATAATCAGATTGGCTGAGAAACTGGAGATACTGGACATATAGGCACGCTCTTCTTGATTTCTGGGCTTAGTCACGGTCCATCGTGGACCAGAATGTCGTGCGGTTCTTCAACCATTGTCTGAGGTCCTGAACTACTATCCCATGATCGAAGGCGAGCTGCTCCTCGCGCAGGTCATTCATATTGTGCCACCTGGCGTCAGCCGCATCGTCCCCTCCCTCCAGTTGACCACCAATCATTTTCCCAACGAAGACTACCGATACAGTGTGGCCGCGAGGGTCTCTCTCTGGGTCACTGTAGGCCCCCAATATCGCACCGAGGTCAATCGCTATTCCTGTTTCTTCTTGAACCTCTCTCTTGGCGGCTGCCTCCAACGTTTCGCCATACTCCACGAATCCGCCGGGCAATGCCCACTCACCTTGGTGCGGGGGTTGTCCCCTTTTTACGAGCAGCATCTTGTTGCCCTCAATCACTACGACATCAACGGCCAGTGCTGGGTTTCTATGCATCTCAATACAGCTCCCTCGGGGATGCCCGCAAGAAATTGACTATGATGACTATTGCGAAGATTAGAAATGCAAGCCAAATAATCAGGGTCTTGACAGGCACCTCATATTCTTGAAGGAATGAGATTCCCTTGAAGAGACCCTCCACGACGAGAAACATGCCTACGATGATGATGTTTGAGGCACCTCCCATCGTACTTGTGTCTTTTATCTTGAGTCCTTTTCTTACTATGATCATGATAACGACGATAATCAGGGAGATGTTGTTGATGAAGCTGGTGAAAAGCCAGCTCATATCGAAGAAGGGGATTGTGCCGAACGGGGTGGGAACTGGCGGCAACCACAGCACTACGAAGATGAAGAAAAGCAGGAGTTCACCAATTCGAATCCACTTTGTTGGGGGCTTGGTATAGGATTCCCCATAGACACCCTTGTCATATTCGCCGGCTGCATAGTATATGAAGTAAACAGGCGCCCCAAAGCTCAAGGCATTCACCAAGCTTTGTGCAACGCCATAGACCACATTGAACCAGAATGTCCTCCAGTTGAGCAGAATTGACTCCCACACTTGCATATACATTGGCATGAAGTTGAGCAACACAAAGGTGGGAACGATACAGAGGGCAATAGCAACCACCACCGCGAGAGCAGCTGCTGGTTTCCCTCCGCCAAGTCTACCTACTCCAATACCGTAGAAGACATGTCCAGCCACTGCAAGGCCTCCAAGTATTGCCAGTGGCGCAGTCACCATTGGGAGGATAAAGAACATCAGCACAAATGCTGCGTTGGTGCCATAGAAGAGTCGCCATCGCAAAGGCACTGCAGTGGTGCTCTCCTGCATTAGTTGAATGGTGTTTGCAAGCCTATAGCGCCTGTAGTACAAGAATGCTAACCACGGGACCGAGAAGACCGCTGGCGCAACGGCATAATGGAAAATCCAGTCAAGAAGTGGGTCTGAGAACGGAGTCATCTGCGGTAGCAGGACGACCAGCAATAGGAAGTACACTGGAATGACCACTGCCATTGCGACTACTGTGACACGAGTCATCATCCAGTCTGATTTCACCTATCGTCGCCAAGCCCTCGGTATCATAATGTGTTATAAGTATGCACGGCAGGTATTATCCTCGTGGTGCTTTTGAGTTGACCAGTAGCTCATTCACAAGGAAGCTCTCGGCAGCCGCCTATATTCGGAAGAGTCGGTTGATAGTTGGACTAGACTTGACTGCAGATATGGCAATCAAACGCAAGACCGAAATAAATCGCCTTGAGAAAGAGGCGTTACGAATCGTATCACTGACTGCTGAGCATGCAGTTGCTTTCAAGTTCAATCGCCAATTGGTCCTTCCTCTCGGCTTGTTCAGCGGAGTTCCGAAGATCATAGACGCCATTCATGACCTAGGTCTGACAGCCATAATGGACTGCAAGATAAATGATATCGGCAATACGAACTCGTGGATCGCTCGTTATTACTTCGAGGCTGGGTTTGATGCTGTGATAGTGAATCCGCTTGTCGGCTGGGAGGGCGGACTCGACTCAGTCTTTGAGATGGCCAAGGACCAAGATAGAGGTGTCATAACGCTCTGCTACATGTCGCATCCAGCTGCTGATGAGGGCTACGGACTGTATGTGGCTACTGAGAGGAACAAGAAAGCACGTGAGCCGCTATACATGACTTTTGCACAACGCGCTAAGAACTGGCGAGTCGATGGTGTTATCGTAGGCGCAACATATCCTGAAAAGATAGCTGAGGTTAGGAGTGTGCTTGGTTCCAAAATTCCAATCATTAGTCCAGGAATAGGTGCGCAGGGTGGCAGCGCACGGCAGGCGATCGAGGCCGGAGCATCCTATGTCATTGCCGCAAGGTCGATTGTGGAATCTGATGTTCCAGCAGCAGTCGCTGCGAGCATCGCTGCAGAAACTCAATAGAACACCGCCCTATCTCCGCAAACATCGTACCACTTCTTTGAGGGTTTCACATCAACGTACACTGTTGTACATTGTAGCCCCTAGGCGCTCACCAGAGATTGCAGCAAGCTCGAAATAAATATAGGTCGAGTAACCTCTGTTTGCAGTGGTGGCGTACAACTCTGTACACGCTGCGCAGCAACAGAGGCAGGAAGTACGTGACCATCAACAGACACGGAGCTTATTCCGATGGCCGATAATAAAAACGGGTATCAATTCGCAACATGGACTTCCTTCATTGCGGAGTCCCAGATTAGAACACTGCTGAAATATACTGTCAAATACTACTTTGCCGGTGGAAAGCCAGGAATCATCCCAACTGATGTTTTTGCAAAGATACTATCTGACCTGAGTGAGCAGTACATCAAAGACCCCAAGATGGCTCTGGACGACCTCAACTATGGACCAACTGGTGGACAACCTTGGTTCTTGAAGACTCTGGCGAAACGACTCCACGATGTTAGAGGAATCCCAATAGACTGTGAATCACAATGGGAGTGCGTATCCATAACAAACGGATCACAGCAAGCGATCTACGCCATTCTTGATACCATGATCAATCCTGGTGATGTCATAATCACACCTTCACCAGCATATCTGGGCTTTCTGGTACCCGCGGTAAAGCTTGGTGCACGGGTCATTACAATACCCACTGACCTTGATGGAATTATTCCCGAGTACGTAACAAAAGCGGTTCAGCTATCTGAAATCAAATTCGGCAAGACTCCTGACATTCTCTATGTGGTCCCCGACTCAGATAATCCAAAGGGTACGACTCTACCTCAGAAGAGGCGTCAGGAACTCTTCGATATTTGCGAGAATCACAATATTCTGTTGCTTGAGGATTCAGCCTACGCTGAGATTCAGTTCAAAAAGACGTCCAAGCCCATAAAGGTCCTCGACAAGGATAACTCGCGTGTTGCGTATTTAGGCACTACAAGCAAGGAGGCCGCAGTGCTAAGAGTAGGGTACTCTGTTCTGCCACCAAACGTTCGAGAAGAGGTGTTGAAGGACAAGGGCTACCTGGACCTTTGCACTTCTACCATGATTCAACGAATATTGAACGAGTACTACTTAAAGTACATCGATGAGGCCATGCGCGTGGGCATTCCTAGGTACCAGAAACGCTGCGAGGCGATGGCCGCGGCTATCGACGAATCATTCCCGGCAGGGGAGCGAACTGACCCAACGGGAGGATTCTTCATCTGGTGGCAGAGTGAGAACAAAGCGTTTGATAGCGGAGCGTTCCTACAGAAAACAGCAATACCCAATGACCTGCTCTACGTTCCTGGGAAGCCATTCTATCCAATCATTGGCCATGCAATTAGCGATAATGGGAATGACCTTATTCCAAGCAAGCCAGAGCTCAACACAATGCGTTTAGGCTTCTCTTATGTGGAGCCCGAGATTATTTCCGAGGGCGTATCTAAGCTGGGCAAGCTTCTGTCAAAAGAACTCTAGCTTATTGCCTACACAGAAAAATTGACGAAGAGAGTTGCGCCGTTCTTCATATCCGGCACATATGCGCGATGATAGGGCCCGAATAGATCATGAACACCTGAGTTGAGCATCCATTCAATCCAAGACCAGGACGCTTCCTGACCAAGCTTGTTCTCAGCATATTGGCCAAACACCCAGCTCAAATAGCGATCAACGTCGAGAATGGTGGCAAGGAGACCTTTCAGTTCGCTACCCTTTGCGGTCTTGCGCTGCCCTTTCAGCTCTTCGAGTGATACATTCAACTCCTGATGGCTCTCAAGTATCACACTCAGAAGCGACCGGATACTCTCGTTCATTTCATCATACTTGGCTTTCTTTCTGAAGCGATTAATTTTCCCTATCAGTCGGAACATGTCTGGTCCGTGAAGTGTCGATAGCCCCTTTTCATTCAGTACTCTCGAAAGACTCTCGTTCCAAGGAGTATTGAAGTAGATTCGTGGATACTTCAGGAATGCGGGGAAGGGCGCAGGTAGTGCTTTCGCAATGGGAATGACTTGTGCATAGTAGGCGGTTTCACCACCACCTCCTACATGAGCGACGATGGGCAAGACCGTGTCGACAATCAATTGTCTGGAGTCAACTCTGGGTGATAGGTAGCGTCCCACTTCACCTAGAAACGGTTCATTAGCCGATGTTTCAATCTCGACATTTTGACTGCACGATGGACATCTGCCTGTCAATACAGCCTCTGTGCCCTTCTCCTTGTAGAACAGCTCGGTCCTACTCCTATTGCATTCTTTCTCAGAGCACTCGTAGTAGAATGGCACATAATCGGGCTTTCTAGATCCCGCCCCTGGTCTGAACCCGCTCTTCACAATGAGGTCTGTTGCTCTCTCGTGGGTCTTAAGGAAGACATCTCTTTGCTTCTTGGCCAAGAGGAAGTCCATTCCCTCAACCATTAAATCTCGGAACACCTCATTTGATGCTGGGACAATTGGGATGCCCAAATCTCCCTCGATATTCAGGAGTCGACCAATGATTTTCTGAGCCCAATCGCCAAGCGTATTGGAGTTGACAAATCCCCAGCGGGTAATTGCCAGCGTCTGTTCAAGCCTTTCTTCAAAGAGTGTTTGTATGGGTTTTTCGAGGGGCTTGAGAAGGGGTCTATAGCTATGTCGAAGGCTCTCTTCAATCGCGTTGTACCATCCAATCTCAGGCAGAGGGAGAACACTGACAGGCGAGTGCTCATAGCCTCTTGGCACAGGAAGGCTCAGGAGGTTGCCTTCGGGTCCCATGTTTGGAGTTCTGATATTGATCAGTTCTGACTGAACGATATCATAGTCTGCAACGAAGAAGATCGGAACGACATCGACTCCTTGCTGAACGCCAAAACTGCTGATTCGTTCTGCTGTGATTGCCTTGTTGAGAATGTATGCAGGACCTCCCATCACTACGCTCTGGTGAGCCGCTTCGACAACTCCATTACCGAGTCGTTTGATATTCTCTTCCACACTGGGGGTTAAACATGCAAGCCCACGATTGGCCTTAATCAATGTCTTTCGGAGCAGTTTCATTCGCTCGTCGGTATGCCAGAGTCTATCCTTGTATTCAGCAAGTATCTTCGGAAACTCTGACACGATCTCTCCCATCGTAACGATTGGAGAACCATAAAGATCAGCTGCAAGACGCGACTGTGTGCCGCTCCAGATGAACTCCTGATAGACACTCGTCACACTGGGTTTCAAGCTGTTCTCCTACCTTCCTATTTACTAATGGCTTCCTCAAAGATTTTTTCGTACTTGGGAACGATTGCTTCAGCTGCAAAGTGTTCCTCCACTCGTTTTCTGCCGGCAGCAGACATCTGCTCCCTCATTTTCTCTTTGTCCAAGAGCTCGATGACTGCATCTGCAAACTCCTCGATTTCGAAGCCTTTGGTTACAATCCCATCCTTGCCAGGGCGAACAAGCTCTGGAATACCTCCTGCGGGAGTAGTGACTACTGGCAGACCGCATGACATGGACTCCAAGAGAACAAGTGGCATGCCTTCGAGCATCGAGTTGAGAAGGAATGCGTCCGCGGAGCACATAATCTCAAGCATGTTGCTCTTTATCCCCAGAAGATGAACATTGTTGCAGAGGTCAAGTGCATCTATTCGTCTCTCAACCTCTATTCTTGTTGGACCGTCGCCGGCAATCAGAAGACGGGTGTTCGGATGATGATCGACAACTATCCGCATGATGTCAACCAACTCGACGACCCGCTTCACCTTGCGGAAGTTTGACGCATGAAGCAGGACTATCTCTCCCGGGCAAATTTCTTGGGCTTCTTCTGTGCTCCTTACGGAAACGCATCCGCTCTCAACTACCAATTTGAAGTCACAACTCGGTGCGAATCTCTTCACATCAATGAAGTTCGGTATGACGTGAACATCCCGCGTAACTCCCAACTCCTCAACAATCTTCTTCTTGAGAAACTCAGATACTGTTGTCACAGCATTGGCATTTTGAACGACGTGTTCGACCACTGGTCTATAGGCAGGGTCCTGACCGAGTGAGTGCACATCTGAACCATGTAGAGTAACCACGTAAGGAATGCCACATATCTCGCGGGCCATGTAGGCTGACATTGCGTGTGGGATTGCATAGTGTGAGTGAATAAGGTCTAGCTTGGAATCCTTGGCTACCTTGACTATCTTTGATGTCAGTGCCATTGTATATGGTGGTCCCACATCCTTGAACAACGGGTAGTCAAAGCGGTCGACAAGGTCCACGTGGACCCCTAGCGTTTGCTCCCACATCAACGAGAAAGGACGCTCGTAGGTGATGAAGTGTATCACATGCCCTCGATGTGTCAAATGTTGTCCAAGACGGGTTGCTAGATATCCCGATCCTCCCATCGAGGGATATAGATTCACACCAATGTTCAAGCGTATCACCTTTTCAGCAGGGTTGTCTTATGTCCGCAGGGCTCGTGGTTTGAGCGATTCAAGACTGGCCAGCGGGCCAAAGCTTGATTAGACACCAACCTGAACACGAGGATATGAGTGATGCGGATGAGGCCTCCATGCTCGTTGTAGTTGCTCATCCTGATGATGAGTGTCTTGGAGCGGGCGGCACAATCAGAAGACATGTGGAGCTCGGAGTTCCTGTGAGTGTTTTATGTCTCACTGGGAATGATGAGCGTAATGCTGAACTGAATAAGGCTTGCAAAACACTTGGTGTGGCAGAGGTGCATACCAGTAAGCGCGGCGACTTTGATGTTGACTGGTCACTCTCACATGAAATAGCGCAGACAATCCTCAGAGCCCGACCCAAAATCATCATCACTCATTCTGTTGAGGACTACAACCGTAATCATAATTTCTGTGCGCAAATCGTAATGGAGGCAGTGGAATGGGCTTCCCACATCACAATGTTTGATGATGCTCATAGGGTTGAGCACATATACAACATGGAGATCAACTCCCTTCTTTCGCGTCCAAGTATCATGGTCGATGTTTCTGACTGCTACGATACAGCCGTACAAGCTCTTAAGCAGCACAAATCCCAGATGTCTAAGGCGAGCGGCTTTTACCCCCATCTATATGACGCCCGCACGCGCCTTCGTGGAGTACAAGCTGCCTGTGACCGAGCTGAAGCCTTTGGTCTATCACCTTTAAGACATGCAGGCCCATTCTATCCTGTCAATAGCGTCCGAAGTTTGATCTAACGCTTGGCAATCATTCTTCTACTCGCCGGTAGCGTCAGCTTTTCTTCTTCGAGCTGCAAGAAGGGTCTTCAACTCACCCATGAGACCGCCTCCACCTCCAGTTGGTGGGGGTCGGGCTGAGGGCGCTTCAGCTATCGGGGCACTTGCCATATCAGGGGCAGCAGAAGCAGCGGCTGAGGCTGCTGACGGGGGCGCAACTCCGCGACTAGCTATTTGGCTGACCTTCGAATCGAGGCCGTCAAGTTTTATTTCAAGGTCATATAGGCGCGTATCCAGACCTCCTATCGCATCCACTAGCTTCTTTGTAATGGTGCTAACGACATCCCCTAGGGCTCGAAGCTTCTCTTCGGTGGGGTCTTTGAGAGCCCATTCGAATTCATCTAGGATAAAATCCTCGTCGTCATCAGACATAGAGCTTAAGCCCCTTTTTCTTGTGTGAGGTTGATAGTTTCGCTATAAACATTGTCTATATAGAAGCACTTCACTGCATCATAAAGACCCAACAATTCTCTCAACAGTGCCTTTTGCATCCGACATGATTGACTCAGCAACCTCTTGGGTCGGAGCCTCACAGGTCACCCTAATGACTGGCTCTGTCCCTGAAGGCCTGACAAGCACCCAGCCCTCCTCGAGGAAGACACCAAGACCGTCAACAGTGAGAACGTCCACAGTCTTTTTCATGGCCTCAGGCAGCGCCTTTGCCAGTTCTTTCATAGCGGCTTCTTTCTTGGCGTTCGGACACTCCACTTTGGCCTTGAGGAGTGGATAGACTGGAATCTCTGACATCAGGTCCCCGAAGCTGCGTTTCGTTTTTGCCATCAGTTCAAGTACTCTACATGATGTAAGAAATGGGTCGGGCGCTTCATGAAAGGCTGGATGAATGAATACGCCACAGGCTTCGCCACCAAATATGGCATTGGTTTCTCGCATCTTGATAGCAACTTGAATATCCCCTACTGGCGTCCTAACCGTTTCTCCACCCGCCGCTTTGACGGTTTCATCCAAGACTCTGGAACTGTCCACTGTGGTAATGATAATCTTGTTCTTGGAGCTCTTGAGAATGTAGCGCGCAACGAGTGCAATAACTCTATCACCCCTCACAACCTCCCCGGATTCGGTCACAAAGACAACGCGATCAGCATCCCCATCATGAGCTATGCCAAAGTCCGCCCCGGTCTTCCTGATCAAGCTCACGAGGTCTCCAAGAGATTCCTCATCGGGCTCAGATCTTCTTCCTGGGAAATGGCCATCTGTCTGTCCGTTGATTGTCACCAACTTGCAGCCAAGCTCTCTCATCAGATATGGTGTAAGGACACAACCTGCGCCGTTTCCCGGGTCAACGATAATTTTGAATTCCCTTGTTCTGATGAGGTCTGCATCACAAACAGCGAGAATCTCATTGATATGTCGATCAACAGCGGTTTCCAACTTCCCGTCGGTTCCCAGCTCGTTCCATTCAGCAATCTGGAATTCCTTGGAGTTGTAGATATCCGCAAGGCGCGCCTCCTCTGCCTGTGTATAGCCCATGCTTGATCTCGACCAGAATTTCAAGCCTGTGTACTCGGGCGGATTGTGAGACGCTGTTATCATAACGCCGGTATCATAGCCGTGGTACTTTGTCATGAATGCCAGAGTTGGAGTGGGGATGAGACCTGCTCTGACAACATTCACTCCTGTTGATAGTATTCCTGCCGCAAGGGCGTCCTCCACCATGGGGCTTGTGGTTCGTGCATCGTGAGCGAGAAGGACCGTTCCGCTGCCCAAGAATGTTCCGAGAGCTTTGCCCAGTCCAATGGCCGTATCCAGCTTGAACTCAGTACCGTAGACCTTTCTCACACCAGATGTTCCGAAGAGATTTCCTGTCATCCTTCTCACAGTCCGCTCGAATACAGTAGTAGAAAAAAAGGCTACCGACTAGGACTTATAGTGCAATCTATTGTCATTTTTTCGAGGTTGACTAAGCATGCCCGTTTTTGAGCACAATGGACTCAAACTCCACTATGTCGATGAAGCCCCCCCAGAGCCTGCAGCGACGAGGCCAGCTCTTCTCTTTATCCATGGGGCTGGCGGCTCGCATATCCTTTGGAGTCTTCAGGTCAAGCACTTCAGACAGACCCACCGAGTCATCGCATTAGATTTATCAGGTCATGCAGAGTCACAAGCCACAGAGGAAGATCCCGAGATCGAAACCCATTTTGTTCGCGAGCTTGCATCGCTGATTCAACATCTATCTCTTGACAGCTTTGTTCTGGTTGGACATTCCATGGGCGGGGGCGTAGCCATGTCGTACGTCTTGCAAGATGGAGTTCGACTGCCTCGTGCACTGGTACTGGTGAGCACCTCTCCCGACCTTGATATGAGGAAGCGCGGCTCTGGCGTGGCAAAGGAAGCTATCGAGATCAACCTGTTCCTTCTTCAGAGTGCGCTCAAGGGGGTCAAATCACCTGAGTATGAAATCAAGCGAGCTGGAGCCAAAGTGAGTCTGACCAACCCTTGGATAATGCAGAGAGACCTTCTTGCCTGCGACCATTTCAACATCTCGGACAGAGTAGGGGAAATCACGATTCCCGCATTTGTAATCGTTGGGGAACACGATGATCTCATCCCTCCCTCGGTAGCCAAACAGCTAGAAGTGTCGCTTCCACGGGCTGATATCGCTGTCATCAGAGGAGCAAATCATTCACCCATGATTGAACAGCCTGAAGAGTTCAACAGGCTCCTTTCCAAGTTCCTGAATTGGGTGGAATCTAATCCGTAGTCCCTCCTTCTCCTCAACTGCCCGCATCTCATCACTCACACTAACAGGGGCGTCTAACTCACGAAAGCTTATTAGTGCGCAGCAACCCTATCCCTCCAAGATAGCTCCCTAGAAAGTCCCAGCGGTGATTCCATTACAATAGGGCTACACGGGATGAGCAAACGGCGGTCGAATAAATGAGCAGCAGTTCGTATGATTATCTGTTCAAGGTTGTTGTTCTGGGAGAGGGAGCCGTAGGAAAAACAGCGATCGTGACGCGCTTCTCTCACGGTTTCTTTCGTACAGATTACAAGACTACAATCGGATCTCAATTCGCCGTCAAGAACATCACCGTGAATAGGACTGATGGTTCAGAGGTTACGGTGAAGCTGCAGATTTGGGACGTTGCAGGTCAATCACGGTTTCAGATTCTAAGACCAATGTACTATCGCGGTTCAAGCGGTGGAATTTTGGTCTTCGATGTGACTCGAAGAAGAACGTTCATGGTCCTTCAGGAATGGATGGATGAGCTTACAACGGCTATCAACAAGGAGATTCCTCTAATCCTCGTTGCCAACAAGACGGACCTGCCAGATCGCGTGGTGGAGCCCGCTGAGGGGCGTAAGTTCGCTGATGAGCACAATATGCCCTACATAGAATCGTCAGCTAAAACAGGAGAGGGCATTGTTGACATATTCGGAAGGCTGGGTAAGACCTTGGCACAGGCTCGCGAAGAGCACTCGAATCCGCCGTGACTGGAATTCCAAGTGCAAGATTTCTCCGAGAGCATACAACATATCTGAGGATTAACAACTCATATCTGTGAGTGTAAAGTGTAGGAGCTGGATATCCGATGACGAAGCCTGATGAATACTACCCGGTGAACTTGTTTCCAGCACTTCAGTGGGCTCTTGATCTGTATTTCAAGAAGCATCCCAAATACAGGGACCCGCCAATTGTGGAGGTCATCTTTCCCGCAGGCAGCCACAAGGTGCTCATGAAAACCATTGGAGAACATGAGATTGTGTTTTGGATGTCTAAGAGGAAGCTGTACGTCAAGGCGAGATGCTTGGCGGACAAAGAATGCAAGTTCAACGTTTCAAGGGTAAATGCTGATGATAGGGAATCTCTCAAGACTATTAACTGGGAGAAGATTGACTCTCGCCAATTCTTTCAAATAATGAGCAAGTGGGTCGTCAGACTTGACCTAGACTTCATCACCCTGATTCGTGCGCTGAATACGATTTGCGACACGCACGTTAAGATACCGCTGACAACTCAATATGACCGGACTTTCGGAAAGTTTGACGATTACAGGCGCAATCGCTGGCCCGCAGACGCGACACCTAACAATCCACCCAAGTTCATTGAGGAAGTCTTAGTGCGAGTGACATTCTGGTTCATGACGGCTGCAACAGTCGGTGCACTTGTCTGAACTGTGTTTGACAGTACGTACTAAGCACACTCAAGGAACCAATCACAACTGCTAAAGAGCTGTTATCAGTTGGATGAATCGTCAGGTGAAGACTTCAGATGCTCGTCGGTTTGGTCGTGAATCCGATTGCGGGGATGGGTGGACGTGTTGGACTCAAGGGCACTGACGGTGTCGTCGATAAGGCATTGAAGCTTGGTGCAGAACCCGTTGCGCCTGGCCGTGCTAAGGAGTTCCTGGAGTCACTCCTTCCCCTAGTTAGTTCAGATGTTAGAAAGATTGAGCTTGTTACTTGCCCGGATGCAATGGGCGCTGACTACTCCCGTGAGCTTGGAATCAATCATCGAATTGCTGATGTTCAGATTGGAGAACAAACCACTGCAGCTGACACAAAGACCTGTATTCTGGCTCTGTACAAGGCTGGAGCACGACTGATTGTTTTTGTTGGAGGGGATGGAACAGCAAGAGACATCTTTGATGCTGTGGAAGAGAACGGTCTCAACGACCTCATGGTCCTAGGAGTTCCTTCTGGCGTGAAGATGTATAGCGGCATATTCGTCATTAACCCTCGAGATGCCGCCGATGTCATCAGGCTCTTGTCTGAGGGCACTGCAACAATGGCTGAATTCGAGGTGATGGATGCAGACGAAGAGGCTTTCAGGGAAGACCGGTTTATCATCCGGCTCTATGGATACCTCCGGGGGCCCTCTGTGCCTGCAAGATTCCAAGGTGCAAAACAAGCTAGTCCCGAAACTGTTGATGAGCACGAGGCACAAGAGGCTATCGCGAAGTATGTGGTAGAATCCATGACTCAAGATGGCACCTACATTCTTGGACCTGGTACAACAGTCAAGAACGTGGCTGACATGCTGGGCGTAAAGAAGACCACACTTGGTGTTGATGTGTACAGCAAAGGAACTGTCTACAACGACGTAAATGAAGAAAAAATCATGAGCATTGTCAAGGACTTCGGAAAGGTCTGGATCATCGTTTCGCCCATAGGCCATCAAGGGATGCTTTTTGGGCGTGGCAATCAGCAGATCAGTCCAAAAGTGATTCGACAGGTTGACCGTGAAAAGATACTCATCATGTCAACCCCCGCCAAGCTCAGGGATATTGAGGGGGGTACGCTCAAGGTGGACACTGGAGATCCCAATGTGGATGACCTGCTTCGTGGTTACATAAGAGTCATAACGGATTACAACGAGCTTAGAATGGTTGAGGTAGAATAGAAAGAATAATCAACCCCATGTTGTCTGTTTTACCGAAGGGACCAAGCGAGGCGAAATGATGATAGTTCTGATGACTGACTTCTCAGAGTCAGAGTATGCTGGCATGATGAAGGGAGTGATATACACAATCTATCCTAAGGCTAGAGTGCTAGACCTCACTCATGAGATATCGCCCCAATCAGTGAGGGAGGGCGCGTGGATTCTACTCCAAGGTTATCCATACTTCCCCAAGAAGACAACCTTCGTATGTGTAGTTGATCCTGGCGTCGGGACTGGACGCGATGCTGTCCTCATTAGAACCGAGAATTACGTCTTCATCGGTCCTGATAATGGCTTGATGTACCCAGCCGCTCACAAGGATGGCATCAAAGACGTATTCAAGATTCAGATTGATCAACCGGAGTTCACTACCTTTCACGGACGAGAAATCTTTGCTAAGGTGGCTGCTTACGTAGCGAGCGGGGCCGGCGAGAAGTTCCTAGGGGAACGCAAATCAGACCTCGATATAGTTCTGAGGTTTTGGCAGGAAGAACGCAGTGGAGAAGTAGTTCGCGTTGACCATTTTGGCAACATAATCACCAATCTGCCGCCGCTGGACAAGGATATGTATCATCTGAATTATCGAGCGCTAAATCGGGACATCGCATGGGCTGGCACTTACGGTGAAGGGCCTGAGTATGATATGTTTCTCGTCACTGGTAGCGCAGGCACACTCGAGCTGTCAGTAAAGAATGGGCGAGCCATTGACCGCCTTCCTGCAAGAGTCGGCGACACCATTATCATCAAGTAGCCATGGCTGACGCTCTCGCGATCTTACGGTTATAAGATAGAGTGGACATCAGGTCTTTTGTCTGAAGGACCAACAAGGCCAAATACACCCCATCGATTTATTTATATATCGAGATTATCCGATATTGCATAGGCAACACCTGAGGTGTTTCTAGTGGCTGAAAAACCAAAACCTGCGTTTCTATTCTGTGTCTGTACAGGCAAGTGTCCTGGTTTTGAGAAGATGGACATCTGGGATTTCATAAACCGTGTGAGACTAGAACTCCCTGTAGCATATGGCATCATCCACCCGCAACTCTGTGAAGAAGACGGTGACAGATATCTCGAGAGCACTCTTGAGAAGGGCAGCAAAGTCTTCATTGCAGGCTGTGCCCCTGCCATGCAATACAAGCTGTTTCGGGATTCATTTGAGAAGAGGGAGCTAGACATCATGAGCGATTTGATACCTCTCGATGTCCGGGACATGACGACTGACGATGCTTTTGACAAGGTCGCTAATGCACTCAAGGAGCATGGTTATAATGTCTTATGAGGAAACACCTGCAGACACGTTCATGGGTGTCGACAGAAAGAAGATTCCTTGGTGGCCACTCATTGACAACGATAAGTGTGATGGCTGTGCTGGGGAATATGACTGCCTGAAGTTCTGCCCTCATCGTGTGTTCCGTCCAATCAAGAAACCTCTAATCATAGAAGTTGAGAATCGATACAACTGCGTGGTCTTCTGCAGGGCGTGCCAGAAGATGTGTCCCAAGGATGCCATCTCTTTCCCGAACAAATCAGATGTCCTAAAGGTAATCAAGGATGTTCGTTCGGCAGGTGGAGAGTGACCTGCCATGAGTCGAAAGTATGTACTTCCATGTGCAGGTTACGATCGACCGGGTGGCAAGATAGGAAGAGAAGCTGCAGAGATTCTTGCGGATGAAGACCTTGAGGTGGTAGTTGGCAGCGTGGCAGCGCTGTTTGCAGAAAGGCCCGGCGAAGTGAAGGATTTCAGGTCCTCACAAGTGATCTGCATCGATGGGTGCAGTGTGAAGTGCGCCTCCAAGATGGCACAGGCAAGAGGAAACAAGGACGTTCTTGCTGTCGATGTGACAGAGAGTATTGCTGCCATCGAAGACAGCAAAGAAAGAGGGCAAGCAGTGGTTGAGTCCGTTAGAAGATTGTATCAGAATGCTGTTTCAAAGGCTTTGCCCGATTTTCCCTCAAAGGACATCGATGACTCGGAGTTCTTCATAGAAAAGATTGACAAATTCATCCTGAAGGTGCAGAAAGGCCTGTACTACTCCGATAATGACTTCTGGGCTCGTATTGAGGGTGAAGATGTACGCATCGGTGCTTCTGACTTGCTGCAGCAGATGGCTTCTGACATATTCTTCGTGGAGCTGGCTGAGATTGGCAAGAAGGTTGAGTTCGGGGATGATGTGGGTGGATTTGAATCGACGAAAACAGCCATTGAAATCATAACCCCCATCTCGGGCACGATCCTTGAGCGCAATGAACTACTGGAGAATAGTCCTGAGCTTGTCAATGAAAGTCCCTATGGACCTGGCTGGTTCTACTTGGTGAAACCAGATGACATTGACGAGCTTGAACTGCTAAAGGACGCATCTGAATACATCACATACGCAGTCGAAAAAGCTAAGCATGAGCTGGGAAAGAAGGTTTGAAAATGAGCAAGAGCAATAAGTCACAGAAGAAGATAGTCATCCCCTGCAGCGGGATTGGAAAGGCGTTTGGAAGCGTTTCCAGGGAAGCCACCTACCTTCTGACTGAGGAGTTGAATCCCCGTGAGTATCGCACGATGTGCTTGCCACTATTAGTAGTCGATGATGAAGAGGCCATCAAGATGATGCATTCTTCTGAAATCTTCACAATTGATGGATGCCCAAAGCAATGTGCGACTGTATCTGTTAGGAAGTCTGGGGGCGCAATCAAAAAAGCAATTCTCGTAGCTAAGGTGTTAGCAGCCAATAAGGACCACAAGCCCGGAACAGTCCTAGACATTGGTGAGGGCGGCCGATTGTTGGCTCAGGACATTGTCAATAAAATTACAGCCGAAGAAGGCGACTAACATGAGTTTCAAACCAAAAGTAGGCATCATATCATGTAGCGGCGAGGATTGCACAGGTGGAAACATCTCACGCGAGGCTACACTAAAGGCGTTGCACGAACTTCGTCCAAACGAAACAGTGACTATATGCTTGCCCCTGTTCTTGGCTGGTGATGAAGGCGAACGTTCCTTTGCCAAGACCTTTCCAACCATTACGGTTGATGGGTGCAACAAACTGTGTGCTGCCATCAGCACAGCACGGTTCAGCAGTGATCCGTCCGTCAAAATCAATGTGGAAGACTATGCCGAGTGCATTTCGCTGAACCCAAAAGAGAAGTGGAGGATTGGGGAGAGCGCTACCGTAGTTGAGCATATCGCGGAAGAGATTGCCAGACAAGTTGATAGGCTCAGAGAAGAGTGGGAGTGAGCTTCTATATGTCACACAAGGTTGAAGTAAAGGTATTCATGCCTGTGGGTGTCTGTGCGTGTAGCCAGACATCGTTCTTGACTCGAATATACGAGGTTGTAAGGAAGTATCGTGAAGTGATAGAGTACACCGAGGCGACAGCTGAGAGTCAACAGGCGAAGGATCTTGGGGTTCGATTTAGAGCTGTGACTGTGGGTGGACAAATCCTAAATGGAAATCCTACATCTGCTCAGATTGAGCAAGCCATACTTACCGAGTTGGGCTCCAAGAATGAAACGCGGACGGTGTGAAACCCCCTTGAATGACGAGAAACTCCTGAGGTGGAGGACCGATTTCCACAAGGCGCTAAGTAATCCGATTAGGCTGCAGATAGTCGAGTCACTTCTGAAAGGCGAAAGATGTCAGTGTGAGATATTTCCAGAAATCGGTCTATCTCAGTCCTCGGTTTCTGCCTACCTTTCGCAACTTGTTCGCGCTGACATTTTGAATGTCAGAAGGGATGGTACAAGAAAGCTCTACAGCATCGCAACTTCGCGTATCTTCAGAGTGCTAGCAAGCATGCATGATTTAGCAACTGAAACCCTGGCATAGAGCACAACGCAAGCTCATCATTTCAGTTGTACATCGCTAAATTCACATCTTCTTGATTACTGTAGCCACATCTTCCGAGACTCTATGTGCTAGCATTCGCCCCTCAGAACCAATGTCATATCGGCCCTTTGGCTTGAGCCTGTACTTACCAACCATCTTCGGAAGAAAGATGCTCTCTACGACATCAGCTCCGTTTTGGGCGGCTATCTTCGTAGCACATTTCTCAACGCACCCATCTATTACAATCGTAGGGGTTCTTTTGATTGCATTCCCATAGTCGCCAATGTCTGCCGTAAGTGATGATGGACACACCAAATGCGCATCCAACTCGCGCATTTCCTCTGCAATGATCAGCCCGATTTCACGGGTTACTGAACCAAGTGCCTTGCCCATTCCAGAGCATGGCAATACGCAAATTCTCTGCTTCCTCATGCTAGGGTGCACCTCCAACAATTCGGTCTACTTCGTTCGCTGCCGTTTCTGCTATCAACTCCACCAACCGCTCGCCCTCAGAACCTAGTTCCCTCATTGACTCTGGATTCAGTCCAGACTTCTCGGCATGCATGTCAACTCTTACTATGCCTCCAATCTCCCCATCGAACTTTTCGACAATCTTGCGTCCACACTCGTGTTTGCATCCTTCAATCACGAGAACTGGGTTCTCTCTCACAAATTCCACATCTTCTTCAACCTCTGCGATGAGCGCTGGTGGACACAGTAGAACGGTGCTTTCCGTCCTGAGTTCATCCAAGACCTTGTAGGCTGCCATTCTTGCTACTGTGCCGAGAATCTGATCCAATCCGTTACATGCCATCACGGCTACTTTCTTCTTTGCCACTTCCATCACACGCTCCATAAAACGCATTTCACAGCCCGTTGCAGACTCTCTTGTGATCAAAGCCGGCGAAGCGCGCTGACCGAATCGGCATCGATAGATTCTCTCGGTCGTGAACTTGCAGGTCCTGATCTCGCCGAGAGCGTCATAAGCACTCAAAATATAAAACTATTGAGATATTCCGATTATGCGATAAATAATTCACCTAGAGGACGCTCCATACTATCCTCTTGCAAGTCCAAGAGGCTGCATTCCAGAGCAAACCGAGTGATTTCCTCAGTAACAAGCGAAAATCACATTCCCGTGCGTAGAATCCACGGAACCTCTGCTCATTGTTTCACGCTGCCGTCCCAAGAAGTGCGTCACAACTCAATTGGGCAAGAATCCCTTTCGCCAAGCCTCATGTCAATCCAACTGCTGAGGGCTCCTGCAACGGCTTTCTTGCTTGAGGGATTCTCAATCCTCCGCTATGGCACTCCTCACGAGCCCATGCTCCTAGATCATTTAGCTTCATGAAGAGGGCTAGTCCAGCATCGGACAGAGAGTATTCGACGCGGGGAGGAACTTCAGCAAAGCTTTTCCGTGATAGGAGGCCAAGCTCGGTCAATTCCGACAACTTCTTTGATAGGGTTGAGTCGCTGACCTCTCTTCCGCTAGAGGCAATCAGCTGCTCTCGTATCTTAGAGTATCTCATGTTGGATCCAGACTCCCCCAGAACAAGAATCAATGGGATGGTCCAGACACGTCCAAGCAACCGAACGACGCTCAACAATGGTGCCAAGCACAAGCCATTGTTGTTCCTCACATCACCCATATTTCATACAACCGAAGCAACTTCTCTAGGAAGTAGCGAGAAGTTAAATCTAACCCTGAGTTCCTTGCACCCCAGAGAGGTCTACGATATGACCAAATGCAAATGCGAAAAAGGCCAACACCACGATAGTATGACACGTGAGGAGAGAATCAAACATCTGGAGGATTGCATGGCGGGCATCATCCACAAGCTCGACTGCGTGAAGCAGGAATTAGCAGGGCTAGGCAGATAGGCTGGCGCTTCCGGGCTCCGGCACCGCAACCAGCAAATGCTGGCATCCTCCCATTTGGCGGCCATCAACAATGCTTAACTAGTGGAACTCACCATATTCTGAAACTGGGTGGAAGTGTGGCTGATGACGGTCGAAAAGGCTAGGAGAGTGGCACAGAAGCATTACGACCTGCTTCAGCAGGATGATTTGGCAAAATGGGCGGAAACCCTTACTATGGATAATAGAAAAGCGCTAACGACCAAGGGCAGCTCGTCTATCATGTGGTGGGATCAGGGTAGAGGGTATTTTGAACAACATGGCGTCCACTACAAGTTCAACCGCGTGGACCAGACGAATGAGGGCTACTGCAGACTCCTCTTCACAAAGTACAACGCAGACGGTTCTGTGCGTGGAATGCCTGTACCTATCCAAATTGTGAAAGAAAGTGGAGCATGGAAGGTTAAACAAGCCTCCTACTGA
>JAUWOA010000146.1 GCA_030612365.1 Candidatus Thorarchaeota archaeon | reverse complement strand
CAAAGAGGATTGCAAACGAGCCAAAGATAGAGGTCATCAACAAGACCAACATTACTGAAATTCTGGGAGATGACCGAGTCACAGGCGTGAAACTCGATCGTCCTCACAATGGTTCAGACACTCTTGAGTTAGATGGGGTATTCATAGCAATCGGAGGAATACCGATGTCCGACTTGGCGAAGAAAGTGGGCGTAGAGGTCAATAAGAAAGGCGAGATCATCATTGACAGAACAAGCCGCACAAATGTGGCGGGGGTGTTTGCAGCGGGCGATGTTGTAGATACTGAGTTCAAGCAGGCGATAACCGGCGTTGCCGAGGGAGTCCATGCTGCCTATCAGGCTTATCGCTATGTGAACGAAAATGAGTTTGTTTTCACTTGTCAACAAAACGAGTGATTATCTGGGTTAGTTCCGCCAAAATATGCAATAGGCTTGCGTGAGAGGCGGCTTGGTTTCGATTTTACACTCACCCTGCAGAGGTTCTATGGCCCGACCCATTGTAATGGGTTGAGTAGACTTTCTTCCTACTTGTCAATTGCTTCGTAAAGCTTCTCGACGAACAACTCGGGTGGAGTTAACCCTTCGACCGAAATAGTTTCGTTGAAGATGGACTTCGGTACGCCGAATACCTCGTACTTAGTGGCGAGATCCTGAAATTCCAAGGCCTCAACCATGTCAGCTTCAATTAGTGGATTCAGTATCGCGGCCTGGTGTGCTAATCGAACCATATCTGGGCAGTAGGGGCATTGGGGTGTGGTGAAGACCCTAATGTGGATAGGTTTGTCAATAGCTCTGATATCTTCAGCAATATCGGACGGGAGTGGAGGTATACCTGTAGAAACATCAACAATTCCCGCAACGAGAGCACCGAACTCGTGTCCGGACGGAATACCGTAGAATCTAACCTTATACTCCCCCTTACCGTGGAGCACAATGGCTGGATGGTGCTTCACTCCAAGCGCATCCATGGTGGCTGTGTCTTCTTTATGGGGCACAACCTCCACTTTGTCGGAGAGCTCTGCGACTTGAGTCACCAGGGCTGTGGTGTCGTTGCAGTATAAGCAGTTGTGGTCCTTAACGAAAAGATGTACCTTAACATCGCTATCAAGATTCTGGAACATCTCACTAACCTCTGCCTTCATTGAATCGTCTATCTCAACTACCATAGTCATCAACCCTCTAGTCAGTTGAATACGCTTAGTTATAATCGCTTTGCTTCGGTTGCACTCAGCCTTGAACTTAGACCCAGGTTATTCGATCATCTGAGATTAGCTCTTCGATGCCTTCTGGAATATTAGCAGCGCGGCGAAGATTTTTCTTTGCCGTCAATTCAGTGGTTTCCGCAACAGCCACGTCCTCCAAAGACTTGCAAGAGAAGAGCGGTGTTAAATTGATAGTTTTGAAGTCATTCTGCTCCTCTTTGTGTTCGCTGTATAGATAGAGTTCTTCAAGTTTGCCACATTTTGCCAGAGGACTAAGGTTGATAGTGCTTAGGTGATTCCTTGCCAAATCGAGACTGAACAGATGTTTGCATGAATTCAGCGGTTCTAGGTCCATAGTTTCCAGCCGATTCAAAGCGAGTCCGAGTCTTCTCAGCTGAGTACAGGCTTCCAATGGCCGTAGGTCGATGTATTCTAGCTGATTTCCTCCGAGTCGAAGCATCCGGAGATCCGGGCATTTAGCGAGGGGGCTGAGGTCAATTGATGTCAGTTGAGCATGATGCAGGTAGAGGAACTTGAGCTGCTTGCACTTGGCAAGCGGTGAGATGCTCAGCCCATCCAGCGCGTTGTACATGAGGTTTAGTTGTGTAAGCGCGGTGCACTTGGCGATTGGGGTCAGGTCGACCTTCGTCAGCAAGTTATTCTCTAGCTCGAGTGACCCTAGATTCTGACATTTCGCTAGTGGTGTGAGGTCAATCGTTTTAAGCTGATTGTTGAATAGCCTCAATCGCTGGAGTTTGCGGCATTTGGCTAGTGGTTTCAAGGTGATCTCTTGAAGCTCGTTTGTTCCCAGATTTAGTTCCAAGAACTCAGGACATCCTTCAAGAGGTTCCAAGTCAATTTCCGTCAACTGATTCTTAAAAATATTCAGAGTCTTGAGACTAGTGCACTGGCTAATAGGCGTGAGATCCAATCTCTCAAACTTGTTGGACCCTAAGTTCAGGGTTTCAATGACAGCATTGCCTAGAAGTGGTGCCAAATCGATCGTCTTGATGCCGTTGCGACTCAGGTTGAAGGTTGTTTCCTCCTCGTCGAAGCGTGATTCCTTCTTCCTGCTATCTTTGGCTTCGTATTCAAACACTATCTCAGTCAAGTCCCAATCTCCTGGATATTCCTTTGTGAAGTGCGGGTTATTCAATGTGTCTGAAGGTTAATATCAACTTGGTACAATCAATCCTGTGGCGCTTCCGCTGCAGGGAGGGTCACAATAAACACAGAACCCTTGGTGTGGGTTCGTGAAACTCTGTCTTCCACTCTGATGTATCCCCCAAACATCGTTACAAGTGCCAGAACTACAGATAGACCGAGACCTGAACCCTTCGCCCCTTTCATGAAGCGTGTGAAAAGCTCCGGCCGGCGCTTACGTTCTATGCCTTTTCCATGGTCTGCTATTGATATCTCCCAGTATTTGCGTTTCTCTCTATGTGTTGATTCTATGTGTACATCGATGCGTTTTTTCTTGGGAGAGTACAGAATGGAGTTGCGGAAGATGTTTACAAAGGCGTCTGTCAGCGACTTATCAGCCATGACGAAACATGGCTTTTTCACCTTGGCTATGAAGAACTTAACGCTTGGAGTCTGTAGTGAAAGTGATGCTTGCTCATAAGCATCACTCAGAGTAGCCACAAGATTCACAGGCACGAAGAGTTTCTCTCGATTCACCTCTGTCATCCCAAGCAATCGAACATTCCTTACAAGGTGATGGGCTCTACTAAGGCCTTGCCTTGCATTGCGGAATGTCCTCTCTTCTACTTCCGGAGTCAACTCGCCCAACTCCATGAGGTCTAGGGCGCCCAGAATTATTTGATGGTAGTTGCTGATGTCATGAACAAGTAAGTCTGCGAAGACACCTGCGTACTTGCGGGATGTTTCAGCCTCGTGCATGGTTGTTACATACAATGCTCCCAAAATTGCTAGTCCCATGAGTAATCCCCCGAAAACTGCAACTTCTGCAATCCACCACCCCACAGTCCAATCATCGAAAATTGCTTTCAGGATGTTAGGAAGTATCCACAAAACGAGAGAGTACACTGCGAGGAGGTCAACAGAAAGGCGTCCTCTCGCTTTCATCGCAAGACGAACGGCTAGATACGTTAGTTCGAACATTGCAATGAGATTGATGAGGAGTAGTAATGCTTTCCCCCAAGGGTTGTATTGTATAACTGTGTACCCTAATGTCGCGCTTGACTCTACCGCGATTGCGATGATAAACATCGAAATAAGAACTGCTACAAAGATAAGAACCTCAACCGTACTCAATTGGGCTGGATTTTTATGTGGGGGTTTGCTTGTGGTTTTTATCGCCATAAACAAGATAACAAGTAGAACAAGACTACTTACTACATGGGGTGCTTGATGCTCACCAGCAATCACAAAGTATGACGCTTGGGAGAGGACCATGAGGAAGATTTCAGCGGCTGCCCAAGTTATGAACAACAGAATCAGGGGTGCATGACTTGCAGTCGGCTTCCTAGACGAGTGCATGAAGAGCAGAAAAGCCATGACTGCGGACAAGACCGCCGCCCCCGCATGTGAGAATAAATAAGCGCCGACATCGATCATAACCAATCTCGGTGCAACAAGCTGAGCGAGAATCGTGACTAGAAGAGGGGCGATTGCAATCGAGCCCAAGAGAGTAATTAGTAGTTGTGCGTTCTTTCGGCTTACGCCCGCTGACTGCATCAGTGGTGTGGAGAATGATAATACGTACGCAACTAGACCGCCTATCTGAAGCAAGATTGAGATTGCCCAGATAGTGCTAGCATCGAATGGCGCTATACGCAAGAGAAGCGCGGACAGGCCAAGAAGACTCATCCCTGTTAGGAGCACGTGCTGATTGAAGTTTTTCGACATAGCTGAATTGCGAAAAGAGATTACTGCCGCCATTACAAGCGTGCAAATTGCTACTACACTGCATGCCAGTCCAACGACGGAAAATACCCAATTGGATATGACGTTGGCCAATAGATTGTTTAGTATTAGATAGCCGGCAACGGAAATCACAAGGACAATGACCGATTCAGGGCGTCTATTGCGAATCGGTATGCTCTCATATCCTATAACGCTAATCAACGAGAGCGTCCCAATGACTGCGAGCTCGTATAGATTCAGTGTAGCTTGAAACAAGGGATTCCCTAGCATGATGGAGGTTCCAAACAGATGCCTTCCTGCGCACATCAAATTGACAATCGCAATGAAGAAGAACATCGAATACATTGCATCAAGTGATGCTGTGTCTTTGCGTTTTGCAACTAGTACTGAAAGGCTCGCACCAATCATAGCTAAATAGGCTAGAAGCGAATGTACTGCAACGCCTGTAACTCTAGTTGGCCAAACCGATCCGCCAATAGCAGACCAGACGATTATGGCGAATAGAGCTATCAACACCCCTCTGGCAGCTTTAGTTAGCGTCTGAGTGTTGTCTGCGATTTTGATCAAGAGAATCCCACCGGCTGTTGGAAAGGCCTGTATTATTGAAAACTGCTGAC
>JAUWOA010000015.1 GCA_030612365.1 Candidatus Thorarchaeota archaeon | reverse complement strand
ATTCGTAAAACTCGGACACAGTTTCCCAAGCAACTCGTGTGTAGGGATCTTCGCTCGTCTGTGCGCTGGCCAATCCGGCCATAGCTGCAACGCCGCACAGGATCATTGTGACAACAAGCAATGTTGTTATTTTCTTCATGTTATTTTTCACCTCGCCTCGAGCCAGCGTGCAAACCTCCAGATGCACAGCATCCACACTGCCGTAAAACAGTGCTTCGACCGACATTCGAAGGCCGGCTTCCGTGAGGAACATGCATTAGCTCATTTGGCGCGTTCATTTTGGGTCAATCCTAGTTACCCGTAATGAAAAAAACCGACAAACTGCACAGTTGCATCCTCCATATTCCCATATTAAGCTATGCCGTATCCTGAAAGCGCCCTACAGCTCTTCAAAGTACACTCGAAGCAGCTCAGCAATATTCCTTGCTCGAGATACGACACCGCGATCTCTGTGAGGTTTGGACCCATCGAACATCCCTGAAACTGTTCCCAAGCACCCTCGATGTACGGCATCAAGAACTGGTTTGAAGAACTTTTCCTCACAAAACCGCTTGTTCTCCTCTGTCCGGCCATTTACTGCAAGGTAAGCTGAAATGAACGGACCAATCAACCAAGGATGTACAGTCCCTTGGTGAGTCGCCCCTGCACGGCTTCGAGGCCCCCCTGTGAGGGCTCTGGCAAATCGGCGGTCCTTGTGCGAGAGCGTCCTGAGTCCAAATGGAGTAAGCAGTTCATCTGTCACAGCCTTGAGTACAGATTCCGCCTGCTTGCCTTCAAGGAGAGGATGTGGCAAACTTAGTGCAAAGATTTGGTTGGGCCTCAGGGAACTGTCATTAGACTCATCAGTCACAACATCATACAGATAGCCGAGTTCATCACTCCAAAACGTTTGCACGAAAGCTTCTCGGATCCATTGTGCAACGGCCTGATACTCGTAGGGGTCTCGGTTCATTAGCTGCGACATCTCGCCCATTGCCATGAGAGCGTTGTACCATAATGCGTTGACTTCGACGCACTTGCCAATACGGGGTGTAGCAACCCAATTCTCGATTTTCTCGTTCATCCAAGAAACCTCAACCCCCTCAATTCCTGAGTAGATGAGTCCATCATGGTCTTCATGAATGTTGAATTTCGTTCCCATTCGGAAGGCTGTGACCACTGACTCCATTGTGTCCCAGATAATTCCTCTCAAGAACTCTACATCGTTAGTAGCGCTAATGTAACTTCTCACGCCCATAATGAACCAAAGGGAAGCATCCACACTGTCGTACTCTGGCTGTATTCCGCGGTCCGGGAAATCATTGGCTACTAAGCCATAACGGGAATAGCGTGCATAGGTTGTGAGCACATCTCGAGCATCCTGAAAGCGACTTATGGCTACTGTGAGACCAGGATGGGATATTAGAGCATCAAGTCCGATGTCTTCCAGCTCGTGGTAACCAGCAATCACTGATCTGGTGCCAGTAGAAACCCTGTCAACGATGAAGGAATCGGCATTAAGGATGAGCCATTCGATTTCCTCGTATCGGGGTTTGTGAGATAATGCATACGCTCGGTCAAAGAGCACCTTCCGTCTGTTGAGCTCGTCGAATCTTAATCGGGCAACATCTTTCCTGCTGGCCTGTGCAAGATTCCCAATGCTGGACATGAGTTCCTTCCGCGACGAACCCGCAGCAAATAAGAACGATAGGAAATGTTCGCCAGGTTCAAGAACCGTATGAAAAACTCCAGGAATCCACATCTCCTCCTCGTGAGGAAGGCCTTTGGCCTTATCCTTCCGATAGACTTGTGGATCTGTGACGCGTATCTTGGTTGACATAAACTCCGCGTCCGGAGTGTACGCAAATACCCATGGACTTTCCTCCCGGTCATCGAATGCGTAGTAGGAATGAGAATCAATCACCTCGTATTCGGGTGTGAAATCCAAATGTGGAGGTCTGTTGTGAATATCTCTTGAAGTGTGAAGAGGAGTCACTGTGAATACAGTTTCCTCGGTTGTCTTAAGCTCATAATTGACCACAGTGAGGTTCCGACGATAGGCCATGAACACGGTCTTGTCCAACGTAACGCAATCAGTTGTATAGGTCATCTGTGGCATGGGATTGAGCTCAAAACGCTTCAGATTCCTATACCCACGAGTGATTGCCTTTTTTGTTTGCTCTGTACTTAGATTGCATTCACCTTCGGAAGTCCCAAGTGCTTCGTCGACTCGTGAAATTGTCAACCAACGATTAACTGGAGGGTTTAGCGCACACACAAGAAGGCCATGATATCCACGAGTGTTCAAACCTACGATTGTTGAGGAGGCATACCCGCCTAGGCCATTAGTGTAAAGCCATTCAAATGTGATGGCTCTATTCAGCCGCAGGTCAGCGCCTTCTAGAACAATCACAGTATACTACTTCCTCTCGAATCCAATCTATAGAATGCTTCGAAACTTGTACACTTTAAGCATTGTGTGGAACGACGGATAGAAGGATACCAGTCAGTGTCTTAAGCCCATATGTTACACTCGTGTTCAACATCCTGAGGAAACAAATTTGGATACCACTGAAAGCCCAAAGACATTTGAGAGCGCACAGAAGAGGACGAAACAACGTTCAATCCTCGGTCTGAGCGATAATCTTTGGCGGCTTGCTCTAGTCGTAGGAGTAGCACAATTTTCGTGGAGTATCTGGGGGTGGCTATTCGGCATCTTTCTTGAAACGATTATTGAACCCTGGCAGATGGCTTTGACATTTTCTGCGGGGACCCTCGCGATGATTGTGGGGCTCCCAGTTTCAGGTTATATCGCAGACATGGTGGGAAGGAAGAGAACTATGGTATTCTCCTTCATCCCTCTCTCAATTGGCCTTCTCATGTTGGCATTGGTTCCGGTTTGGCCTCTTCTTCCATTGGCATACGGACTGGCAAGCTTTGGCTGGAGTTTCATCTTGATCATCTCAAGGGCAGTCCCAGCGGATGAGATTGCCGCAGATGGAGGAAAAAATGCCGCTAGACGATTCACAATGGTCCTACTTCCAGCGTTCTTGGTAGATGGGCTGAGTCCAGCCCTTGCGAGTGGCTTCCTAATCGTGGGCATGACCGCGAAAGAACTTCTATTGATGGGAGCAGGCGGAGCCATTGCAGCCATGATTGCGACCATGCTTTTCGTAAAGGAGTCGCTAAGCGTGGATATCCGAAACAGTGCCAGAGAGGGAACTAAGGTACCCTTCAGGAATCTTGGCAGGAACTTCTGGATTCTGGCAGCGGGAATGCTCCCATTCATGTTTGCATTTAACATGGCATTACCATACTTTGGGAATCTATGCGTAGGAGAATGGGGAATCGACGCAGTAACATTCGGTTTCACTTGGAGCGCTTTCTCGTTGACAAGCGTGCTGCTAATGCACGCAGCAAGTGGGTGGACCGACCGTTCAGTACGTGGCGCTCTTCTTCTCGGAATTGTGGCGAATGCCCTGATTCTGATAGCTTTCGGTCTTGGCTCAGGTGTGCTAATGCTTTTTCTGTTCAATATCCTCTGGGCGGTTCCAGTCATGTTCTGGATTGGTGCAGAAAGAGCACTTGTTGTGAGCGAGGTTTCAAATGAGATGAAAGGAAGAGCTCTTGGATTCTACTCCGTTCTCATGAGCTCGACAAGCCTCTTGGCTGCACCTTTTGGAGCCTATGTTTGGACCACGACAGGTAGTCTTAGAGTTCTGTGGGTGTTAGCAGGTGTGTTGGGGCTAGACTTCGCAATTCTCCTAGCATTGGCGCTCTGGGTAATCGGGCCAGGGAAAGCACAGGGATCTCTCGGGAGCACTGAGCAACCTTCCTAATGAAGTCGTACTGGATTCCGCATTATTTCGCGTTTTTTTCGCGCTTGGTAAAAGATTGGATTTTAGCCACATCGCGAATTTCAGCGAGGTCTCCGAGGAGGTGTCCAGATTTTTCAGTCTTGGTTTCAAGATAAGCGCGATTATGCTCTGTTGGCTCGATTATCAGGGGTAGTCTTTCCACTACATTGACTCCATGTTTTGTCAGTTGCTCAATTTTCTCAGGGTTGTTGGTGAGCAGCCTGATTGATCTAACTCTAAGAGTTCTGAGTATATGAGCAGCAACGCCGTAATCACGTTCGTCTGGCTGAAAGCCCAGAATCAAGTTCGCATCCACAGTATCGACACCCAAATCCTGAATGGCGTAGGCACGTATTTTCTCAGAGAGCCCAATACCGCGGCCTTCTTGTCGGAGATAGAGTAGAATACCCTGGCCCTCTGCTTCTATGTACTTCAATGACTCCAATAGCTGATCTCGACAATCACACCTCTTGCTCCCCATGATATCTCCGGTAAGACATTCAGAATGAAGTCGCATCACAACAGATTCCTTGTCCAGGATATTCCCCTTGATTATTGCTGTATGGTCCTTGCCATCGCAAGGACTAACAAACCCACAGACTTGGAACTCTCCGAATCGACTTGGCAGCTCTGCGATGGCAACCAACTGGACACAACAAGAGGCCGGTTCGCAACTATGATTTTTGCTGGCCCTGACTAGTTCCCTGATATGCTCTTGTGATAGTTTCATTCGAAGCCACCGGTCACTCCACGCAAGCGATTGATGACGTTCAACTGTCCAAGGTGATATGCTTTGCTGTCCGACAGTGCTAAATGGGGGATAGTATAGGACAGCTCCCACAATTAATCCATAGAGGTCCAGTGATGTCACCTGACGTTCAGCAGAGCCTGTCAAGAGGACAACGATGGCTCAAGGAGAATACGAAACGACATGCATTCAGAAAGCTTGACAAGGAGATTATTCAGCCGGGGATATGCACTGAGTGTGGTGCTTGTGTTTCAAACTGTCCTGTAGAAGTATTGGTAGGAGATCGGACAAGCGGAAGATTCGTACCTACTCTCATAGGCAAATGTGTTTCATGCGGGATGTGCTACGCAATCTGTCCTAGAACCAAGGTGCTTTGGAGCGAACTGGTCGGAGAGTTCCGAAGTGCTTGGAGAGTGAAGTCTCTTGACGAAACAGGAAAACGTCAAGACGGAGGAGCAGTCACTGCATTTCTGACGTATGTGCTAGATCAAAGCATTGCAGATGGCGCCGTGGTGGCTTGTCAAGACCCTAAGAGCCCGTGGCTGCCAGTTGCCAAGCTCGTGACAAACAAGACCAAGCTTCCAGAATGTGGAGGTACAATTTACACACATGCCCCAGTCGTTCAGGAAATGATGAGAGGCTATCGAAAGGGGTTCTCTACAATCTGCGTCGTTGGTACTTCCTGCAGCATAGATGCAATAGACAACATGCAGAAGCATCCAGCAGGATATTTCCAGATGGACATGGGAGCAGATGTCATCAAAATAGGTCTGTTCTGCATGGAGTCATTCGATTACACAGGTCTCGTTCAGTTCCTGAAAGATGATGGAATTGACATCAAAGATGTTGATAAGATGGCCATATCCAGTGGCAAGTTTCGCGTAGCGATTTCTGGAAATGAAAGAGAATGGTCAGTTGGAGACCTCAATCTTGTGGCAGCGAAATCGTGCTCCTATTGTCAGGACTTAACATGCAAGAATGCGGACATCTCCTGCGGCAACATTGGGTCGGAAGACGGATGGACTACCGTTCTGATCAGGACAATTCGAGGGGAGCACATCTTTCAAGAAACCTTAGCTGCGGGGCTTATAGAGGCGAATCTGTTGGAAACGAAATCATTACGGATTATTGAGAAATCGGCAAGGTTCAAGGCTATTCGCCATTACAAACTCAGTTCAAGCCACTAGCTAGTCGGAGAACAACGCGACATGCCGAATCCGCACCCCGAATTCAAATCAGAATTTGATGAGCGTCAGAATTTACTTCTAACGGGGCGCCCCGGCATTGGCAAGACCACACTCATTAGAGCAATCGTGGAGAAGCTGGGTCCTAGCAAAGCTGAAGGATTCTGGTCAAAAGAAATCCGAGAAGGTGGACGTAGAGTAGGGTTCTCAATTGAAACACTGTCCGGTCAAACGGGCGTTCTAGCGCATTGTGGACTAAGCTCGGGGCCAAGGCTTGGCCGGTACTTTGTCAACATCAAGGACATCGACGAGATTGCTGTGCCATCTCTTGTCAGGGCTCGGGAGTCAGACAAGCTAATCATCATCGATGAGATCGCAAGGATGGAGCTCTTCTCAAGAGAGTTCGCTCATGAAGTGCGGCGCTGTTTGGACAGCCGGAGAGTCATAGCGACAATTCAGCAGCGGCGTGATAAATTTCTTGATGAGGTTCGAGCGAGAAAAGATGTTAATCTTCTTGAGCTGACTATAAGCAATCGGACTGAAATGCCGAGGAAAATAACCGCGCTCTTAGGCATTTAATCTCTGGTTACTTTGTCTTCGTTCTGAAGTAGATAACGAAAAGGACAATAGTGGCGAGAGAACCTAGAATCAAGAAACCCACCCACAATAGTGCGGGAGTTCCCTCAGACTCTAGTGGCGCCACTTCAAAGTAAGACCATCCTGAGCTCTTGATATTCCGTACGGAGGAGTTGTCTTGGACAGTGATTCTATACCACACGACGAAACCGTGGGGGTATTCACCAAGAGACGCAATGAAGAGGTTCTCACCCAAGGAATCCATTGAGGAGTGCGCAGGATTGCTGGGGTCTGTTCCCCATTCCAGTGTTATGTTGAATATGTCATTCAAATCCCAGATGAATGCTTGAATTTCGACGTTGTTCCAAGTCTCCAAGGAGTAGGACTGTATCACTCTAATCGCCGCGACAGCAGGCAGATGAATGTCAGGGGTCACTTGCACGGTGATGATCACATAGGAGGTCTGATTGAAGTAATCGGTGAACGACATGTTGTAAACAAAGATGCCTACATCCAGCCCATCAATGACAAGACTGAGGTTATGGCCGCTCCACGTACCATTCATGATGACCTCGCCATCACGAGTCAGGTTATAGACTCGGGGGTTGTTCTCTTCCGCAGACCAGTTCAGGTAGTTGCCTGTGTAGCCTTCCTCGTAGACCAGATCCCCAGTCGCATTAATGACAGGAGCCCTCAGATCCCTGTAAACTGTGACATTAACAGAATCTGTTACATTCCTCCCGAATATATCGAACAACGTCATTGTGTAGGTGTAGTTTCCAAGGTAGAGGTCATGTACCGGGAATGAAATATCGTCACCTTTTGAATCAGTAAGGGTCCATTCATCCAGAGTTTTGTTTGCAGGACCATGGACCGCAAGAGGATCACCATACGAAGTGTCGTTGTAGAGGATAGTCACGATGAGTGAGTAATTCTTCGGATTCGAGTCGTATACCTTCCATTCGATGTAGTAAGGCTCTGCCCCAAATTCGTACGATATATCGTCTGGTGAGTCAATGGTAGGAGCAGTGATGTCTTCATAGACCGTTACATTAACCAAACTTGTTACATTATGCCCTAGAGTGTCGTTCAAGTAGAGCGTGAATAAGTACCAGTGAGTTGAATTCAACCCATCCACGTTGAGTGTTATGTTATCGCCATCCCAGTCCCCTGCCTCTATCACTGTGTTGTTATCTGTGGGGTAGTTTGATAGTCGAGTGATGTTGAAAGTGTCAGGATTGGATTCGGTAATATTCCAAGTGATTTCGTGATCAAAACTGCCTTCTTCATAGGATGCCTCGTAGGAGCCTGATGTCGAGTTAAACACTAAGGTTTCGTTGCCCCACATAACAGCCTCGATAATGGGAGAGGACTCGTCAGCAATCAATCTGACCTGAACTTCGTCGTACACGGACTCGTTCTGCATATTGAAGACAGTACATCTAAAGATGAAAGTAACGGGAAGAGTATGAGCCAGTTCATCGGATGACAAGTGATTCAGGTCGACGTCGATCTCGGCTCCATCCCAAGAGCCTGAACTATAGACATCACCATCGCGAGTCACTGTGTAATTCTTCGGCTCAGCTTCTGTTGCGTTCCAAGTGACCTGCTCACCTTGTGTACCATTCTCGAACTCCATATCAGATGGACTAGTAATAGATGGAACCGCAAGCATGAATCTGTTGTCTTGGGCGGTTTCAGATAATGCAGGTGTCATAACTCCAACGGCAAACACAGAGAGCATTAGCCATGCAAAAAATGATGCGACAAACAAATGACGCGTACGTCGTGAACCCATAAATTGTACATCCTTGAGTTGCCTTAACTGCTCTCGTAACCGGTCGGTCCATTCAGTTGAGATTTATACCCTTCGGTGAAGAAAGACTTGAACCAGTGTGGAGAGTGTAAGGGTTCGTCAACCGAAGCCTATTAAGAAAAGGCATCTCAGGGAACTCACGTTCATTCAACCAGCGATTCGAGAAAGGAGCCCAAACAATGCCCAAAGCAGTTTTTTCAATTTGGTGGGACGATATTCTTGGACCAATGGTGGGCAGGGCATATCCCGAAGAAGAGGAGTTGAAGGGCGAAGAAGCATTAGTCATCTTCATGGGACATGGAGTGAACCAAGAAGCTCAGCTCGGCTACACCAAAATGAAGAGAGGACTTGTTGTTTCTTACTTGGAAACACCGAACTGCATTGCTGTCCTCCTTGATGATGATGATGACCCGCTTGTTGTCGAGAGGAATCTAGAGCGTTTAGTGAGCGAGATTAACTTCAATGCAGAGGAATGGGACAGCGAGATAAAGCATGCTTATGAGCGGCTTAAGGAGCTCCTCCAGGATACGCGAGGCAAAGATCTTCTTTCCGATCCAGGGATTCAGAGAATGGTAAAAGACATGATCGATGGTAGATTGACTGCAATCAAACCAAAGCATGTCATGAAGGGAATCATCAGGTATCCAGAAGCCGCGGATTACCTAGGTCAAGACATTGAAGAAGTTACTCGCAAGCTAAAGGATTTGGATAGTGAGGGCGTCATTGTTCCAAAGACATTCGGCAGAAGAATCGAATGCACTCAATGTGGAAGCTCCGAGATTAGTGTGAACCTACTCTGCCCGAAGTGTGATTCCAATGACCTGCATAAGGTCTACACTGCGTATTGCCCTCAATGCAGAGAACAATTCCATACAGTAATCGCTGATGATTTGTCAGAGGTTTTATGTCAACATTGTAAAACGCCTGTCAAGGTTGATGAGCTAGCTGTAATGGATGTTGAACCCCTATGCAACAAATGTGGAGCCGCGTCCGACGAGCCAAAGATATCTTTGTCCTGTAATGTGTGCGGGAAGCGTCTGAAAGGCATTGATCTTCTAGGTGGCACGGGTCTTGCTTACTATCCTAGGCACCTGACTGATTAGGAACTGAAGAAATCGCAATACATTTAGCTGGATTGCTCGATAAATCGGAAAGGCATAATTGCCCACGATTCATCTGTTGTTCCTCTTGCGCGTCGGCTTCACAGTTCGTTTCACAATCTGTCGGGCATCGCTGATTATCTTCCCAGCCCGTGCTATGCCAAGACCGTCAATCTTCTCTGCAAGTCGTTTTGGAGTTTCTCCGGATAGCTGTGCCGCAGATTTGTACCCAGCAAGTTGAAGCTTCTTCTCAAGGCTTGGACCAACTCCCGGCACTCGCCTAAGCGGCAGCATCTTAGTGAAATCATCTCCAAGTATTTCGCTCATATCCTTGTCACTAACCTCACTTATCTCAGACCCCGCATCTAACACATCGAGCTGTGATCGAATGGAAGCAAAATCATCATGACCAACAAAAGCATCCACAGTCCGCTTAACTTGTCGGTCATCAAAGTCCAAGGCCAGCTCTTCCATCTCGATCTCTCGACCCAGAATCTGTGGCAAAGGTCCAATCATGTATAGGGCGATGAGAGAGAGGAACACTGCTACGTTACCTCCAACCAGGGTGAGTTCCTCAGGAACAAGGAATATGAATCCAAAGACTGTAGCTTCAAGATCCACCGCCCAGAACAGAGACATGTAGCCTAGAAAGAAGAACCAAACGAGGGAGAGCCTTAGACCCTTGGTCTTCGCAGGGCCGAGTTCTGACCAAACAAGTAGCAGGCAAAGACCCAGCATATATCCCTCAATGAATCGTTCGAATACCAGTAGTATCATACCCCATGCTAAGTTGGACTCGGCAAAGAGGAGTTCATACAATGCAGATCCGAAAATCGTTAGCAGCCCCATTAGCAGGATCAATGTACTGAATGCGCTTTTTCGTCCTTGGAAGTCTGCAAGAAGTCCAGCCCCAACAACGCCGACGATAAGAATGCCTACCTCGAAAATCCCGAAACCTACCATCTGGCTTAGGGTTTCCGTTCCTTCCGCTTGAAACCTAAGCTTCGTAACGAAAAACCATAGCATATGAGCGGCCAGAACTAAAGCCATTGGACGGAAGTACTTCATTACCGAACCCTGCACAGCCAATGGAGCTTGGTCGAGCTTCCAGGGTCGCAACATTACGGCTAGTATCACAGCAATAAATGAAATCACTGCCGGAAGTAACAGGTCACTCGCCATGAGAACAACTCCCATGGCAGAAAGAAGATAGTAAACAAGAAAGGCCACAAGCGCGAAGGCAAGAAATGCAGCAACAACCTTTCCGCGAAACTTCACAACTACTGTCCGGTTTAGCTGGACTGTCCAGCTCACCAACAGAAACGCAAGACACACAAACGAAGAAATCACAAGTGCAGTTTCTATTAGGGGGGAGTACTCATTCGGGAATCCAATTATCGATCCCAGCAAGCCAATGATACAAGGTGTCAAAGCGCTTAGAAACATCAGGATGTCCTTTCTTTGAAGCCTGTCAACAATAATGCCAGCCACTGGTAACGAAAAGGTTGCTGCTAAGGCTCCAAGACCAAGCAGCCCATGGTGTTCCAGCAGCGTCAATGGCAGCAATGAACCCTCTATCACCTTAACAATCACTAGCATTGCAAAAGCAACACTAGGAGAGAGTAGTATATACGTTAGAGCGGTTCGCGCTGGAAACTCCCTGTACTCGAGCATATATGTCACCTTTCGCGGGGGCGTTACATAGCTCCGTATACAAGGCAATATGGACCTTTCGGGCAATATGCGCGTTGGCAAATGTAGCAATTCTTGCGACTGAAGAAAGCAATACCTTAAAGACAGAATACCTCAGGTCGATGTGCAAGGAGAAATTCTAGTTGGTTGGCAAGCTCGGAGTCCAAGAATTCATGGTAATTACTGCAGGAGGATTACCAATCTTTCATTATTCGCGAACCAATGTTCGCAAGATGGACTCTCTCTTGTCAGGCTTTCTAAGCGCCATCACGAGCTTTGCCACGGAATTCGGTGAACGATTCATCCGAAGTTTGAAGTTCGAAGGTTCCGAATTGCTATACGAGCAATTCAATCCGGATTTCCTTTTCATCTTCTTGGTTGATAATCACGCTTCTAAGACTGTGCTAAGGGCAGTCCTAAGGGAGTTGAGCCGCAAATTCATGGCGAGGTATGAAATCGAACTGACGATGGAAATACCAATTCTGGATGTCTTCGAAGACTTTAGGAACGAGGTCCAAGGTGTTTTCCAGTACTACGAAGGTGTGCTGATAATTATCTCGAATCTTAGTGCCTATGTTATCCCTACAGTTCGAAAAGAAGTTCTAGACGTTGCAATACGGACCGGAGGTTTCCTTGATGAACTCCACCGAGACTTTGGTAGTTTGGGCGCTCGGATTCTCACGGCAATTGATGGCTACAGTTCGATCCATAGTATTACGGACAAACTGAATATTGATGAAAATGCTATTTCTAAAGTGATAGAGTACTTAGCTATCAGAGGGGTTCTAAGAATAGCCAAGATGTGTCCAGTCATTGAAAGCGGGGATGCTAGATTCAATGCATTCCTTGACCTAGTGGGACTGCCAACCAAGGAATACCAACTGCTGGAAAGAGCAAAACATCTGTGCAATGGCGAAAGGTCTGTTATGGATGTGAGCGAACGGCTAGGAGTGACTGCTGACCGCCTCTACGCGGTTCTCGCCAAGTTAGGAACGGAAGTCAAATGGAGTTACATTGAGGTCGGCGGTTTGGCAGATGCGCCTACTACTGGCTAGAAACACTTCCAAATCTCAATTGATTCATAAGAGCCATTTGTCTGCACAAATCTATAAGTGAGTATGAGTCAACTGGCACAGGTTCCCAACACCGGAGGCCATTGGTTTGGTTAAGGAGATAATCGTTCTACGCGAAGGTGGCATTCTGATTTTCCACTACAGCGTCATGGGAACGAAAAAACTCGACGAGCTCGTAGCTGCATTCCTATCAGCTGTGAGTTCTTTCGCCGAAGAAGTCGGTCAAGATCAAATCAGAGTAATGTCCTTCTCCTCGAACAAACTGGTGTGGGAGCGAAAGGGCGACTTGTACTTCATTGCTCTTGTGGCGGAGGAAGACAGTGGCGAAATTCACCGCGTAATTCTGAAAGACATTGCAGAGCAGTTCGTTAGTATATTTTATAGCGAGCTTCTGAAAGATCTCCCGAACTCAAAGGTGTTCAGGCCCTTTGCGGACGTAGTTGAAGCAATTCTTCAGAAATTCGATGGAGTTCCAGGTCTTGCACGCCGGTATCAAACAGCGTTGCTTCCAGCAGATGACATCAGAAGCCTGAAGGCTACTCTATCCGAGATTGAATTAAACAGGGATATACTTCGAGGGGGCATGGTCACTTGGGATGGCTACGTTGTAGTTTCCAACTTGAGAGCGTACGAGCTTGAAGCAGTGCTCGATCTCACACCGCCTTTCGCTAGTTCCGAATCATCAGAAAAGGTCAAGATGGTAGAGCACTCTTGTCTTGACCCATCCAATTCATTCATGCTTATCAGAGTGAGGAACAAAGGAGCCTGTGCGTTTGTTGTTGCACTAGGACTCTCGGAAACGACGTATGTAGAACTTGTCAGCCCCTTTGTGACACTCTTACAAATGACTAGCTTTTTTGACATCAAGAGATTCAATCCTGAGCGAATGGAACGACCGATTGCATTCTATGAATACGATGCAGTGGTTCCTGCGCTTCCGCTTGATGAAGTCAAGCGCGATTCATCAATTGTATTCGCGAATATGTCAGACGAGATGCGTGAAGGCGGCTACAATATCGTCAACGCTCTAGGCAATAATAGGACGATAGCAGACATTCAAGAGAGCAGCGGCTTGAAGCGTGAACAAAGCAATGAGATACTAGCTCAGCTGATTGCGAAGGGATTGGTCCGCATAACGAAAATATTCCCAGTCATGGATGAGAGGGATGATCGCTTTGCGGCCTATCTTGAGGTTATAGGAATTAAGAAAAGGGACTTTGCAGTTGTTGATTCAATCTGGAAATTCTGCACAGGAAGCCTGTCGCTTCGAGAAATTTCAGAGAGGTCTCAAATCCCTGCCACGAGAATACTCGAAGTTCTACGAGAGCTCGGCAGCCACGTCACATGGGAGAAAGAACGAATCATGAATCATGTCAGGTGAGATAAAGTGCCAGGAGAAATCATCAGCATACATAGTTTTCGTGGAGGAACCGGGAAGTCCAATATCGCTGCCAACTTGGCCGCAATAATGGCTCTTGATGGCAAGAGGGTTGCTGTCATGGACACAGATATGGCCTCGCCTGGCATACACGTGATATTCGGTATGGGCAGAGAGAAGATGAAGCATACCCTCAATGATTACTTGAGAGGTGAGTGTGACATCGGTGCCACCTGCGTCAACATGACACAACGACTTGGAATCAAGAGGGGTAAACTATTCCTAATCCCAAGCTCTATGACCGCAACCGACATCACGCGAATTCTTAGAGAAGGCTATGAAGTGAGCGACCTCAGAAGAGGTTTTTCTGACGTAATCAAAGTCAAGGATCTGGATTATCTAATAATCGACACTCATCCCGGTCTTGACAGGGAAACGCTTCTCTCAATGGCAACAGCAGATTACCTCTTTGTTGTAGCACGGATTGACGAACAGGACTTGCTCGGAACCGCCGCTACTCTCAGTGTCGCCCGGAAATTGCAGGTTCCTGACATCCATATCGTGATAAACAAGAAGCCGGGCATCTATGAAGACAAGGCTATTATCAAAGAGGTTGAGAGGAAGTTCAAGACCAAAGTCGCCACAATCATACCTCTATTGCCCCTCCTGATTGAAGTTGGCAGCAGGTATATTGTGACACTGAAGCACCCAGACAATGAGTTTACGAAGCGTATCACTGACATCTACAATATAATCAAGAAATAGGCTTCGCTAACCTAGCGGCAAAAGCATCAGTGCCAGCGCAAATACTAGAGAAGAAATGAGATAATCAATACAATGGTAAAAGGAAATCGGGGGTTGGAGCATCTTTAGCATCTACGCACTCCATGTGAGCATCTTGGATTAGATGATTTTCATGCTATAGTGTGGAATATTAGTTCAAATCTTCATCTTGAGCTATTACAAAGACCCCAACGGTTTGCGCAATACAACAGTACTTCTATAAACTCAATTACATCTCAATAGTATCATTAGGAGCCCGCTGATATGGAGATTGACGTACGTCTCGCAACAGCACACGATAGAACCGCACTCGAGGAGTTCTATTCCAGAGAAGGAATCAGGTTCCACGATTTGTCGACTCGGAACGCTCTACTAGCCCAAGGTGCACCAAAGGAAACGATGTACGTGGTTGCAATTACAGGTGAGCTCATCGTAGCATCGCTAAAACTCGATGTAGGGAAGGATCCATCCCTTGGCTTGGTTGGACACATTCGGCACTTCGAAATAGAAGATGAATTGGAAGAAACCATTCTAGGTACAAGAATGTTGGAGAAAATAGCAAAGATTGCAGAGGAGAAGGGGCTCCGAGCTCTTGATGCAATTGTGAGCGAAAAACGAGCTGACCTAATCCAAATGTATCTCAAATCTGGGTTCAAGGAGAATCATAAAGAGATTCATCTGAGGAAGGATTTCCGACCAAGATTGTTTTAGATGCTCAACATGCGCATATCATCTTTAAACTCATGCTCAGAAACTTCAATAGGCAAGTTTTTTTCCTGCTGGCAGCAACCTCCTCGCTGCACAATAGTCTGAAAGAGGTACCCATAGTTGGTGAAGAAGCGCCCACACGACAGTTCCCCATCGTCTGGTAATCAAGATGCGACTTCACGTAGCGAAGACCTTCTTCGCGGCATCTTGGAGATGGCCAATGACGGAATAGCAGTCATCCAAGATGAGGAGGTAGTATTCGCAAATGAAGCATTCGCAAGAATGCTGAAGTATGAACGCGAAGCCGCAGAAGGATTGTTCATTGATGAGCTTATTGACCCTCTAGAACGCCGATATCACCCGGAGAAGCTGCAAGCATTCATTGGCGAGAAAAAGGGGCGAGATAGCTTCCATACACGGCTTCAGCGAAAAGATGGAGAACTAATAAGCGTGGATGTAAGCACGAATGACTTCATGCTCCACGATTTGCCTGCGGTCGTAGCAATCATCAGAGATGTTACGAAAAGATTGTCTCTCGAGGAAGCGGCCGAGGAATCAGAAACTCGATTCAGGGGGCTTTACGATTCCTCACCATTAGCCATCTTCACCCTAAGTCCAAAGGGAGTTATTCAGGATGCTAATGAGGAAGCCGAGAAACTGCTTGGATACGAAACTAAGAACATGGTCGGGTTGAACATCAAGGCTTTCATCGCTGAGGACGAGAAAAGTCCCGGCCAGCAAGCAATGCGAGAGATACTTCGTGGGAGGGCACTGAGAGATGTGGAAATTCAAATGCAGCATATAGATGGCCAATTTGTGTGGGTGAATATCGCGGCCAACCCGCTCTCAGCTGATACGGCAAAGGGCTCTGAAATTGGTTTTATGGCCATGAATATCGATAGGAGGAAGGCTGCGGAAGTAAGAGAAAGGAAAGCGATAGACCAAGCTGAACTGTACCTCGATGTAATGACTCAGGATCTAAACAGCGTCAATCAAAACACAACCTATACTCTGGATCTTGTTAACTCTCTAGTAAAGCTGCCTGCAAACGTTCATACATCCGTTAATGAAACAGCCACAAATGTTAGACGAGCCGCCAGAATGATAGCGAATATGCGAGCGCTAATTGCAATAAGGAACGCACCGCCCGAACCAGAAAAAACGGATCTTTATCCTCATTTCAGGCGAGCTGTAACAGAGGCCAGCAGAGATGTCCCATCGAAGACGTTGAAGATTACTTCGAATATCGAGGATGATGCGTTCGAAGCACTAGGCCATATGTATCTGTGGAGCGCCTTCTTTAACATCATCCATAATGCACTCCTATACGATCCGCATGAGGAAGTTGAGCTTGAGGTCAATGCCAGATTTGATGACTTCGGAAGAGCAATCAGGATTGAATTCATCGATAACGGCCCTGGAATACCGGACGATATGAAAGAAACTGTCTTCAGACGGACTGGAGCTCAAGGCAAACAGACGGCTGGACGAGGTCTGGGGCTAACCCTTGTGGATCAAACAATAAGCAGCCTTGAAGGACGAGTATGGGTTGAGGATAGAGTGATTGGAGATCAATCAAAAGGGTGCAGGTTCATCATCTCCCTTCCTGCGTGGAGCGAAACAATGATGACTCCTTGTGGGAAATCCGCATGCATCACATTCTACAAGTCCGACCACTGTATCTTCTGCGGTCCAGTCCATGATACGCTGCTTGGGATTCTGGACGAGATGGGCTTAAACCATTTCATAATGGAGGTAATCAATGTCGATGACCCCGAATCTGGTGTGTCCGCAGAAGAACTTCCTGCGCTCCCGACAATACGCATCTGTAAAAAGGAGTTGACTGGCTCCGTGTCGGAGGATGAGCTCAGGTCATCCGTGATGAACATGTTGATGATGGCCTGTGAAGAAGAACCGCCTGGCAATTGATTCTAGAAAAATGCACTTCCGATGTAGGGTCTCCAACTCTCGCGACAACGCTTTTTCACTGAGGATAACATCGATTTGGCGTTATCTTGTCCGGTCACGCTGCCCAGCTCTTTTTCGAGATCCTTTATCAGAAGCTCCATGGCAGCGGACAGAGCCTCTAGGTCCGCAAGCGTCATGCTCACATCAATCGCACTATGTCCTATGCTGCCCTCTACGAGTCTGATTCTACTTGTCCATGGATTCGACTCAACCCTGGCTTCAATTGCAGCATAGAGGCTCTTAGTTGCGTTTCCAACACCCATGGCCTGAGTACAAACTTGGAAGAGCTGAGAAAGAATGCACTCATTGACAAGGACCAATCTTCTTTCAAGTGAGATATTCTGAAGGTAGCCTCTGTTAACTAGGCTGCCCAATTCCAGAAGAACTCTTTCCACACCCTTGCTACCGAGCATTTTCAGAGACGCGGACAGCGGTCTGCGACCATCCAAGGAACCTAAGACCCTGACGGTCCTAGGCGATAGCTCAAGGGGGTTCTCTTTTCTGAACAGGATTGTTGACGAGCCTTCTGAGAGAGCAAGTATGTCATTGTCCGAAGGCACATAGTTCAGATAGAGAGCATTCTTCCAAAATGCGATGGATACAAGGTTAATAGCTTCATCTAAGCTCAACCCTTGTGCCTGAGCTACTTGCTGAATCGATTGCTTGTCTTCAGCTTGATTCAGGAGCCTGTTTACTCCAATACTATCACTGGGAACGTCAAACGAACGACAGAATTTAGGCCAGTCCCAGCCCTTGAGAATTAGCGTTCGTTCCGATATTCTGTCAGATAGGAAGAGGTCCATCACGAATCTGTCGAAGTCCTTGAACATACTGAGCTCGAAGCCATCTGCATTTTTGAGAACTGCGAACTGTTCTTCAAACTCCCTAACAACTCGTCGGAGCTTACTGCGGGCCTCGTTTGTTTCCCTTGAAACTGACAAAACTCCAATTATCCAATCCCCCCCTACCAGAAGAAACGAGGCGTCAGAACTGTCGACTGTTTGAAGATGTGTCTTCTCTGGTCCTGATGCTTCGTCCATGAAGCTAGTTATGGCTGAAATGAATCCTGAGAGTATCTGGGGATCTATCTTCTCCGGCATGAACTGATGAGAATAGGGAGACACTCCTGTGCCCCTATTGAGCAGAAAAAGCACCTTCTCATTGGACATCTTGGAATAATCAGAAAGACGGGGAGTGATGTCAGCATCAATCAATGGTATGTGTGGCCTTTTGGACGGCTCGGGGTTATCAGTTATCGTAGGTCCTCCTCATCAATTCGTTCAATGGTTGCTGTTATCCTAGTATTAAGAGTAAGTTGTATACCTTCGCAAACTCTGTAAGATCTGTCATAAGATGCTCTCAAGACCTAGGATATTGATTGTATCGTTAGTGGGGCGTCCGTTCCTGTCCCACCCACGGAGCTCATAGAATTTGTCCAGCGAGTCTTCAAAATCAGCCGTATTCACGAATGCGCTCATTCCTTCTCTCGGACCGTCCTTTTGCGGTTCCCAGAACCTCTCTGGCAAGATATCATCCTTGCGAGATATACCCTCCCTTACATTGAACATTCGAGTTAGAGTGGCAACTCTGTGAGCGAATGTGCTTATGCTCGACTCATTGTAGTCGAAGCCTGTTGCGGCGTTTAGCAGTGCTATCTTCTGTTCATGGGACAATGGAAGATGGTAAGTGAAATGGCAGACGATAAGGGAGTCTGTGAGAACCTTGCCATCTCGCGCGGTCATCATCGAGTCTATGACATCAAGAGCGGACTCGGAAGGAGGGTCAACGGTGGCAGGCCAACCTCTCAAATGACTTGCCCCGACTTCAGCTGTTGCATAAGACAGTCCTAAGCCTTTCCTTCCGCGAGGGTCCCAAGCCGGCACTTCTAGACCCTTTACATGGACTGCAAAGCTCTCGCTTCCTTTCCCTATTTCCTTTGAAGCTGCACGAACACCATAGGATAGGGTCTTGCCGATTCCCTCGAGGTTTGCAATCATTTTGATGAGTTGAATCGCAGCATCAGCATCACCAAATCTGAGCGGAAAGCCGATATCCGCGTCAGAGAGCACCCTGCGTTCGTAAGCCTCCATTGCAAAGCCTATGCTTCCGCCAGTGCTAATAGTATCAAGACCCAAATCGTCGCAGAGATAATTCATTTTAAGGATGGCGCGGGGATCGCTCACTCCAATGTTGCCACCAAGAAGGCCCAATGTTTCGTACTCAACCGTTGACTCAACCTCAGCTCCGCTTCCATCTGGAGATTCAATCTTGTAGGCTCGCGTACATCTCATAACGCAGTGAGGACATGACTGGTGTGCTCCAAGCCCCCATTTCTCCTCCATTGTTGCGGGATCTATCAGTCTATGTTCATCGAAGTAACCGTTCTGCGAATTCCGTGTAGGGTAATGTCCCATGTTGTTAGCGAATTCCACCAGAAATGCAGTGCCATAATCCTTGAAGCCATTGTCTACCTTCTCGTTCCAGCCCTTGATTACGGCTCTGTTTATTTTGCGGATTGTGTCAACATCCACACCTGCAATCTTCTTGGTTCCATGTGCGATCACTGCTTTCAGATTCTTCGAGCCCATCACAGCCCCAGCGCCGCCACGACCAGTTTGATGCGCAAGTTCCGTACAACCGACTGCGAATAGTACTTGGTTTTCCCCTGCAGGACCAATCACATAAGCAGAAGAACCCTTTGCATTCTTTTCTTGTAATCTTCTAGTTGCAGCGTGGACGCCCATTCCCCATAGGTCGTCAGCTCCTTCAAATGCTACCGAACCGTCATCAATGATCAGGTACGTAGGTTGTTTTGACCTTCCTTTGATACCTACTGCATCGTAGCCCGCTTTCTTTATTTCTCTTCCAAGAGCACCACCGCTGTGTGAATCCAGAAAGAGACCTGTCAGAGGTGACTTTGTAACCAAGGTCCACCGCCCCACATTGGGAGCGGGAAGTCCCTGAAGGGGGCCCGTAAGGAATAGGAGTGTATTGTCTGGACCCAATGCATCTAAGCCTGCTTCAAGTTCTCTATACAACAGATAGGCGCCTAATCCTTTTCCTCCGATGAAATTCTCATAGATGGACGAATCAAGGTTCTCTTCTCTTGTGCTTTCGGATGTTAGGTCAATCCAAAGAACTCGGCCGCTGTAGCAATCAGGGGGCATTCTGCCAGTTCACGTCCTCTTTCGCAATCGACCCAAATCATCTAGGATATCTCAACCTTCTCAATGGTCTTGAGGTCAACATCGTGAAGATGTGATACAATTGCCATAATCACGTCATGTATGACATTCTCAACAAACTCGTTCATCATTATTTTCTTTCCCTTTACATAAAACTCGAAATCAGGAGACAATTCAATACCACCGAGTTCCGTTGTGCTGGTCGCCTTTTTCTACGTACCGGTAGGAAGCTTGCTGAATGGATGTTTGTTCCACCGCATTCCAGAGCTGACGGCCCGGGCGCACTCCACAATCCTTTTATCCCCCGCAGAATGGATACCGACCAACAAGGATGACCATCACCAAATGAGGTTCCAACCGATGGCGCAGACAGAATCAACAGAACGTATTGTATCTAGAATTCCTTCGCCGCAAGTGCAATCTTCAGGACAGCTTAGCAGGATTGCAGGCATTGGAGGATTTCTCGGCATGGCCGCAGCTGGGCTTGGTATGATATCCGGTGCACCGCTGCTTCCAATTCCTTCAATCGGAGCACTCACTCTGAAGAATCCAATTTACTATTGGACTTCGACTGTTTTTGTTGCACTCCTAGTTATTTCACTTTTCATCCAGTTCATAGGTTCTGGAGCTCTAAGAAGGCGTCTTCAATCTGGATATCCGAATGTACTCCTATTGGCATTCTTAGTCGGCATACCTCTTGTTGTTCTCATACCTGTAGGGGGCGAGCTGTGGAACCTTCCATCACAGGTTGCATCCTACGTGGTTAATCTCGCTACACTTGGTGCAATCTTTGCCATTCTGTGGCAGCTTTGGTCGATTGTTTACGTGGACTCGACGAAGACATACACGGGGCTTCTTGCAGGAATCTTGAATGCATTCTGGATTCCAGTACTGGCTATTGGAATGGGGATTCAGAACTACTCAGTCGCGAACCCCGAGGTTGCACCTTTTGCTTTGATTGTGACTACTGCTGCTTATGCTATGCTACTCATTGGACAGTTAATGGTCGTGAAATTCTGGTGGTCCCCGATAGCATCCGTAAGAGAGTACGGGCGGAGCTCTGACACTGCAAAGTTCGCGTTCGGGATTACTGGTCTGCTTACATTCATCGTTGGCACAGCTGCAATCGTCTTCGGGGCCTTCTCTCTGGTTGGAACGACATCCACTGAGGTCTGGCGCCCGTGGAGCACGATGGCTGACGCTACCACGTTCGTAACAGATCCAGCATTTGTCTATGCGCTTTGTCTTTCATTGATGTTCTGGGTCATGCTCGCACCTCGACTTGGAGCAAGAGAGCTTCGTGCAGCACACATAGGCGCTGATGTCATTAAAGGCGGCACCAAGTGGCTCATGTTATCCATCGCGGTACTTGGAGTGTTCGCCGCAAATCAAGCAGGAACCATGCTCCTAACGATCGCTCCCAATTATGCGGCATTCCTTGTTGTCTGTCCAGCTGCAGTATTGTTTCTCATGGGTTCGATATACGCAGGCAAGACTGATGTTATCGTTGGACTTCCTCTGATGTTTGCTGGCGCAAGCCTAATGGTCCACCCATATGTGTTATCCGCATTCATCGTCATTCCGTGGATTGCCATTCTTATTACACAGACACTATTGATGATTGAAACTAAAATCAGAGGCCTCACATCATTCTCACAAGGATTCCTAACTGTCATTGTGAGCATCATAAGCTCCAGTGCGTTTGCCCTATTCATGATTGGCGGCGCTGGGAGTGGTCCAGCTGCAATTTGGCCTACTCATAGATGGTTCAACATTACACTGTTCCCCGGAGTTGATCCATACGTTCAAGCAGCCACGGTTCTAATGTTGCCCATGGCTATATTGCTGACAAAGAACGTAGTGATAGCTGGGTATGCGCATGGCAAAGAGATGGGTATGGTTGGGATGCTTGGTTCGTTCAGCTTGGTCTTTGCATTAACCATCCCGATGTCTGCATTAGCCGTGGGAGTAGTACACATGGCAAACACAGCTGCAGCAATGATGTGGGCGTTTTATGCCATCACTTTCATGCTTGTTCTCTCCCTAGTCCTTAGTCTTGCTAGAGAAGTTGAAGAAAAAGGACATAAAATGGAAGGGCAGCTAATGCGCATAATAGCGATAGTGGGAGTACTGCTTGGCGCAATCACTGCAGTCGTAGTGTTGGGTGTCTTTTCCGTATTTCCATCAATCTTTGAAATCGCAACAGTGCTTACTTTGCTCGTGGCGCTTGTGGTAAGTCTTGAGATACTCTTCACTATTTCGTGGTTCATAGCTGGCGTCAGACTGGGGATGCTGAAAGACGGCTTCAGATTCGTATCTCGTAAAGCAGCCTCCATAGAAGCTCAGTAATACAAGCAGGAAATACCAGAAAAGTTGGGAGCGACATTGAATCAACCGGAATACGGAGCCGCACTTCGCCCGGATGGTGCCAGCGTCGCTTTTCTGCTCGTTCATGGCTTCTGCGCTGCACCCAATGAAGTTGCCAGCCTTGGGCAGTTTCTAGCAGAGAAAGGCATATCCTCCTATGCAGTGAGGATTGCAGGGCACGAAACCAGTCCGGAGGATTTGTCGAAAAAGTCTCGACAGGATTGGTTCAAATCGGTATCCAATGGACTTGATGTAGTGAAGTCTTGGAATCCAAAGCATCTGTTCGTTGCAGGATTCTCTATGGGTGGAGCTTTGACTCTAAAGCTTGCCTCAAGCGAATCTGGTATTGACGGCATCGTTCTGATCTCACCAGCTGTCCGCATCTTTTCAACAGCTGCAAAGTTCCTTCCACTTCTGAAATTGTTCCTGAAATTCAAATCGGTTGACCTAGAGATGATACAGAAAACCCATGGCTACGACTTACAGAGAACCAAGTATGCCAAGGAGCCGCTAAGTGCGTATTCAGAGTTTCTCAAGATGACAAAGGACGTGCGAAATGTCATGCACAAGGTAACGATACCCGCGCTCATTATGCAAGGTACGGATGATAAGACCATCTCGCCCAAGAATGCACGCATTGTGTACGATGGCATATCCTCGGAAATCAAGGAGATTCACATGATTAAGGGAGCAGAACATGTCATACCCTGTCACCCCACCAGAAGCATTGCATATTCACACATCCCTCCGTTCCTAGAGAAAGTGATTGCATCCGCTCAAGCATGAGCTAAGCAGTTTGGTTCCGGAGAAAGGTTTCAACGACCTTCACACATACATCCGGTAGGTCCGTTATCAGACCGTCTACTCCAATGGATAGCAGCTTCCTCATGGAGGTGGCGTCATTCATAGTGTAAGGAAATATCTCTAGGTGTGCTTCATGAGCGTCCTTTACAAGCTCTGGGGTGAGTGTTTCAAATGGTGGATTGATGGCGTTTGCTCCAAGATCAAGAGTGTAACGCACGACATCATCTCTGGGTTTGGACAATATGATCGCAGTTCTTGCAGAAGCATTGAGATTCTTGACTACTCTAACCGTGTTGTGCATGAACGAGGAGAACATGACTGAGTCAAGCATCTCACGTTCTGTCACTAGCTCCAATACACGTTTCTCAACGCTCAGAGCTTTAATCTCGATGTTCACTCCAATCCGGCCTCTTGCGAAATCAAGCACCTCACTCAGCAAGGGCACTCTTTCGCCCTGCCCCGCATCTAGTTCCTTAATCTCATGATATGTAAGCTCTCCAACGTAACCTTCACCATTAGTTGTCCTAGGCAACTCGAAATCGTGAATGCAAACAAGACGACCGTCTGAAGTTTCCTGCGCATCAAGTTCGACCATATCTGCTTTCATTATCCATGCGGTCTTGAACGCTTTCAGAGTGTTCTCAGGTGCGTAGCCAGATGCTCCACGATGTGCGATTACCAGTTTCTGTCTCAAATACATACAACCTCGCAAGTGATGAAATCCTTGAATCGGAGTAGTTACTTAGTAGAATCCTCAGGTAATGCTTTCCCCGTACCTCCACACCTAGGGCAAACCTCAGAACCCTTTGCCGCCTTAATCCGTCCTGAACCCTTGCAGAAGTAGCATTCCTCTATTGTTGTTTCAAGCTTGGTGTCATACCCCTTTACTATGGCACCTCCAAGACCAATAAGCACCACAGCAACGAACATGGTCACCAGAGATCCGAGATAGAAATCCGGAATCTGAAGCAAGAGCACTAATGAAATCAGAAAAAGCAAAATGCCAAGTATCGCGAATGTGAAGCCTTTTTTCCTTCGTTCCATCTGAACTACCTCAATCTTGTTTCAAGCCCCGCGGACGGTCGAAATGCTTGGAACTGTACGGGACTTTCTCCATACATTAACTGCTTTATACGTTCCGTCAAGATTCCATCCGATTATTGATAATACCCTTAGGAATCCTCACTGAGCTTGCCAGTATCAGAATCCGAAGAGATAATAAAGATGAATGGAAGAATGTAGAACCTGCGGGTTGATTGGAGGATGTCACGAGCCGATTTATTTGCAAAGTATACCCAGATGTATCAGAAAGCGCAGGTGAGGGAGATTGTTCCAGATGGCCCCTTTGTGAAACAACTTCTCGACCTGCCCCGTCGTGGTCTAGATGTAGGCGTCTTTTTCAAAGCGAAACGCAGGAAAGCAATGACTCAGGTCTACATGGGGAATCCGATACCTGAGAAAGTGGCGAAAGAAGAAGGATTCCTAGAGGCTGGCGGCAAGACATACCTGAGTAGAACCATTCTCTCCAAATTCAAGAACCTTGATTTCCTACGTGTTGTGATATCTATAGGAAGGATACTTAGTCGAAAGGACGAAAGAGTTCGGTTCCTCAAACAATGTCAAAGGATTGTTGATGTCATACTGCGTAAGGCTCTAAATGTAGTATACATTGATGATTTCGAACCTTTTAGATTCGATAAGCAAGTAATCAAGCTAGGCGATTTCTTGAGTAAGAACCTAAAAATGGATGATGTGACTGTTGAAGCGGCCTCAATGCCAATCGCCCTCGCTAATCCGGAATACATCTTGCTCAGCAATCGGAAACTTGTTGTGCTTGGAGAGGAAAGAGAAATCCCAATGAGAGTCTTTTACCTAGCTGGAGGCATTGGATACACGTTCGACAAGACGATAGGCGCTGTGAACGAGGAACGTTTGTTTAGGACAACTGCAGATCTCAGTCAATACGGAATTGATTTGGCTCACCTTGATGTATCTATCTCACGTGTCACCGAGGATTTCCAAAACAGAGTCCACTCGCTTATCTTCGCAGACATTTGGAAAAAGAGCAAAGCTAAACCAGTTGGTGCGAACTTCGGCGGAGACCTATTGGTTAAACCAGAACCAAGTAGTGACATGTGGTCTGGAGTTTTTGAGGTCTACATCGCTCCACCTGAATAATCAATCTTGAAGCCCTGCTGCATTGTGAAGTTAAACAAGGCAGAGTGGATTAGAAGAATGTTGGCGAGCTAGCCGCAGAGAAAGGTATCCCAATTTCTTAACTGGCCGCGTGAGTTCTCATTATCTGTCTGAAGGAAGCGCTTCACGCTAGTGGTTAGCAGACCTGATTCCAAGACATAGCGACGGAATAGGCTCATTCATCGGAAAGGATTTATGCGACATACGGTAACAGGCGCATATTCTAGTACTCATTATGATAAGGAGAGAGAGAATTGGATAGACCATGGTACAAACACTACGTTGGGGACACTCCGAAAGAAATTACGCTTCCTGAAGGCCCTTTGTACAAATACCTAGACAAAGCCGCGGAGAAATACCCTGATAACCTAGCGCTCTTTTACGAGGGTGTAAAGATCAATTACCGAGAGCTTAAGGAACTCGTTGACAGAGCCGCAAATGGCTTTGCCAAGCTCGGTGTGAAGAAAGGCGACACGGTCGCCATAATGCTCATCAATTGCCCGCAGTTTGTAATAAGCTACTTCGGAGCGTTGAAGTGTGGTGCAACGATTGCGCCCATCAATCCACTCAGCATGCCTAAGGAGCTGAGAGTCTACCTTCAAGACACGGGCGCTAAGACAATCATTGTACTGAACTTCTTCTACAAAGTTGTGGAAGCGGTTCGCAAGGAGAGCAATCTTGAGAATGTCATTGTGACAGCGGCATGGGATTTGATGTCCAAGGTGAAGCAAATCCTGGCCCCCAAAATAAAATACAAGAAAGAAATGAAGGAAGTTCCACCCCTAAGGGAAGGAGACCTTCTCTGGAATGACTTCATCAAGGACACGGTTCCCGAGCCTCCTGATGTTACCATCAATCCGGCTGAAGATCTTGCCGTATTTCAGTTCACTGGCGGCACTACAGGGATTCCGAAGGCCGCGATGCTAACACACGACAATCTGAAGGCAAACTGCGAACAGTGTGCTGCTTGGATGAGTTGGATGGCTGAACCGGGCAAGGAGCTGTTCGTTGCTGCCCTACCGATACAGCATATCTTCGGACAAACTATCTCGATGAATCTCGCAATCTCTTGGGGATGCGGAATCATCCTTCTTCCGAATGCGCGTGATATCGAGAACACACTAAAATGGATGGACAAGCTGAAACCGACTTTCTTCCCAACGGTTTCAACAATGGCCATTGGAATATACAGTCATCCGAATGTTGGCAAGTATGACATCACGGGGCTTAAGTTGGCAATCGCTGGAGCAATGGCGCTTCCTCCTGAAGTAACTCGTAAATTCGAGGAGGCCACTAACTCGATCATAATCGAGGGGTATGGACTCTCCGAGGCAAGTCCTGTCACTCATGCAAACCCGCTAGACAAGAATCTCAGGAAAATCGGTTCCATCGGATTGCCATTCCCAAGCACCGATTCCAAGATCGTTGACCTTGATGATCGTACGAAGGATCTCCCTGCAGGAGAGATTGGTGAGCTTGCTGTAAAAGGGCCGCAAGTAATGAAGGGATACCACAACAGACCCGATGAAACCAAGATGGTTCTCACATCTGACGGATGGCTAATCACTGGTGACATCGCAAAGATGGATGAGGATGGTTGGACGTATATTGTTGACCGAAAGAAGGACCTCATCAACGCCAGTGGGTACAAGGTGTGGCCTAACGATGTCGAGGAAGTCCTCTTTGAACATCCCAAGATTCGTGAAGTAGCAGTCATTGGCATTCCAGACGAGAAGAGAGGTGAAACAGTCAAAGCTTTCGTGGTAGTGGAACCAGGTCAGACTCTCACTCTGAAGGAGATGCGAACTTTTGGCAAGGAAAAAATGGCGGTCTACAAGGTGCCAACAGACCTCGAGATTGTTGAATCCCTGCCCAAGACAATGGTCGGCAAGGTGCTACGAAGAGAGCTACGCGGCCAGACAGAGTAGAGTAAAAATAGGAGCCGCTGAGGCAAATGCAGCCTCAGGCTCCTAATCTTCTTTTTTAAAATGCCGTTCTACTTATCGGATTTGAACGCTTGCGGTTCAAGATCCTTGATGAGTGAGTACACTTCAGGTCTGCCAAGCTTCTCGCGGCTTGCTTCAGAGAGGTTGTTAATAACACACGCAACACCTACTACTGAAGCCTTGAGATTCTTGATGACCTTCAATACCGCAAAAACTGTTTTTCCCTTGATGAGCCAATCATCGATGATTATGATTCTATCTCCAGGATCAATTGACTCAGCCACCAGTCCGAGCTTAGCATCTGCGAATCTACTGGCAGGCAACCACTTTATCTTTCGGCTGCAATCCTCGGGAACATCCCTAATGGAATATGCGGGTACTATGCCGCAGCCCAAGTAATAGGCGACAGCACTGGCAAGAGCAATTCCTCTCTGTCCGATGCCTACCACCTTGTTTGGTTGCAGTTCAACGAAGGGCTTCGCAAGGGCAACAACAGCTTCATGAAAGATGTTGGGATGTTCGAGCAAACGACTAACATCACAAACAGCATTGCCTTGCTCTGGCCAATCATGTATAACTTCAACATATTCAAGGAAATTTATGTCCGTCATGCTCTAGACCTGCCGCTTACAGACTTTGGGATAGTCATAATTCTTTCTGTTCAACCTTGCATACGTGGTATTATAGCAAGGTACATCAGAGATGGTAGACTCTATCGACGAAAAGGTTATCTCTTAGCAATCAAAGGGAGATTACCGGTATACCTGAGGGGTCAACGCAACTTGATAGTACCTGGAACAACAATCTCGTTAACACTCCTTCCCAGTTACATTGAAGTTCGTGATAAAGGCATTATCAAGAAGAAGATTCTTCTGAAGGGAAAATCCTTCAATGATATGCAAACTGAATTGCAGAAATATTTCTTGTTTTTAGGCAAGAGGCTCCCTCCAGGAATCTTGAAGGACACCATGATCAGGATAGGAGTTCCGGAAACAAGGGCAGTCGTGGTAGAGGAGGAACCTGAACCTCAACCCGAAGCACCACCTGTCATTGAAACACGGGTCAAGAAAGAGGAGCCGGTGGCAGCTACATTCATCAAAAGTCCCGAAATCGAACCTCCGAAAATAGAAGTAGTGTCAATGAGCAACCATGATTTCAAGGACATTACAGAGGCTCTATCAGTCGTTGAGTCCATGAGTGATTCATTCATGGCAGCCAGTGCAAAACAAAGCAAGGAGATGGACACGGCTCAAGGGATACGCATTAGCCTTCGGGGGAGCGAAGTTGTCGAGGCCGCAGCAGGTACTCACTCGACTACCCCAGCCATGATCCCATCCAATTCTCTAATGGAAGAAGTGATTTCTACACCCGATTCTGAGGAGCCGATTGATTCGGAAGTCCTTGAAGTTGCGGAAGAGCAATCTTCAGAGCCAGAAATAACGTGGGCTCAGGTGCCTGAGGAAAAAGCCCCCAAGAAGGTAGCTACTCCCAAGCATGTTATTACGCCCATAGTGACGGCCAAGGCAATAATCCTTGGAGAGGATGGGGTAGGTAAGGGAAGCCTCCTAGAGAAAGCCGGATTAGAGTTCATGATTGAAGAAAAGGAATCAGAATCGCCCCAGACTATACAGTACATTCACGAAAGGCTCTTCGAGTTAGTTGACCACCGGGTCATGCTTAGCGTCTGGTCGTTTGACGAGGCTGTCCGAATGGATATTGCCAGAAGGGAATTCTATGAAGGGGCTGACGCGTTGATAATCGTCTATTCGGCGTCAGACAGATGGAGCTTCCAGAGTTTAGAATTTTGGTTGAAGGAAGCATCATCAACCATCGGGGGTCTTCCTCCGATAATCATTGTTGGCAATAAGACTGACCTCAGAAGCGATTTCGATGAGGACGCAGAGGAACCGCCTATTTCTAGAGACGAAGGCTTTGTCTTTGCAGAGGAGCTAGCAAAGAAGCTAGGTGAGGATGGACGGCTTCATCCAGTAGCGTTCCTTGAAACGTCGTGTTTGACAGGAGAGGGAGTTGAGGATGTCTTCAAGACAGCTTCACAACTCTACGTCAAGGGATTATAGTATTTGACCCATTCGCACTGGGAAAAGTAATATAACTAGCCCTCTCTGTCGTAGCGCAACCATATCCGCCACCCGTATGATTGCACACGCCAAGTGGTGATTAGAATAGCGGAATTCTGTGAGAGCTGCGGGAAGATGATGAAGTTATTCGGACCAGCTAAAACGCTCGAAGATAATTTCGCGGTGGAGAAACAGAAGACACTCGGGATCTGCATGGAATGCTTCAAGAAACGTTTCAAAATCGTTACCAGAAGGAGTTCGGGCTACGGTGGCACAATTTATGAACTTCAAGAGCGCTCCGCACCACGATTTGGTCTTGGGAGCAAGAAGCTCAGCTGTCTTAGATGCGATTGGATTGCATGGACCGACGAAGGATTAGCCGCACATATGAGAAAAAAACACCCTGCTTAGCCGCTTAGTTGTTGATAGGGAATGGATCACTGATACGAACTATTTGATGCCCTCTCACTCTCAGTCCGCCTGCTTTTTCTGCCGCACTCTCTAGCATGCCCATTCTGTAAGCCGCGGTTCTAGGTCCTAGCCCATGAAGCCAATCAAGTGACACAATGTCCAGACTCTGGTTGTGAGCGAAATACAACTTCAGATCGTTTGCAATCGCGTTTGTTCGGTCATACATCGCTATTGCGAAGCCCGCACTGGGCGCGGCGAATCCAACAAGTACCCAAATCATGGCGAATGGATCTGTTCCATAGTATTCAAAGAAAAATACGAATCCAGAGAGCATTGGCTGCAAGAGTGCTAGAACAACCCAGAATAGAGCGATGTGTTGTGTTAAGTCATCACTCCCCAGTCCAGCCATCCCGATGACATCTTGGTCGGGTGGGAATAGGAAGATAAGCACGCTGCCCGATGCGAATCCAACAATGAGTGAAGATGCGATGATTAGGATGGTGAATCCCATGCCTCTCATTTCCCAAATTAGCGGGAAACTAATCATCGACTGGAGAACCATAGCTACCGCAATGCTCATTGAACCTACAAGGAATCCTTTCCAACTGAAGAACTCGTACCTCATCGGGATGACATCATCGGCTGCCACGTGAAGACACTCTCAACTATTCTATGACTAAATATGTCACGTTTGAAGATAAATCTAATTGTTACGTCAATGGTTTCATGTTAATTGCACTCACTGTCTTGAAGAGCAATACAGTATCTCTATCACTCTTATCGAGAACTACATTCTTGCAGATCAGCTGAATCGACTAGAGACAGAGAGAAGCCTTTCAATGTAGGAACAGCAAAAGAATTATATATCGTATTACACACTATGTTAAACGACATACCTTCAACAATGTAGTAGCGTAGGCGAAACCCATGACAGAGGAAGCAGGCGAGAGGAAGGCCAACATCGAGTTCGACCGGTGGCTCGTACAAACCCGCCGTGGCGCACTCACGCTGGCAGTACTTGCAGCGATACTAGATGGAGAGTCCTATGGTTACAACATAATGAAGCGTCTGAATCGAGAGGAGTATAACAATTTGCAGGTAGAACCGAGCACAATTTATCCTTTGCTTCGGAGACTTGAGCAACGTGGCATGCTGGAGGCCGAATGGTCTTCAGCC
>JAUWOA010000130.1 GCA_030612365.1 Candidatus Thorarchaeota archaeon | reverse complement strand
GCGCTCGTTGTCTAGGGGCTATGATGGATCCCTGCCACGGATCCGGCAATCACATCCAATTCGGATGTGGTCGGAAACCGGGAACTGCATTCTAGTTCGAATGTGGTCGGGAATTCGAGTCCCGGCGAGCGCACCATTTTTTGCTGCTATATAATATTGTGCTAGAACAATCCTAAGGGACCTATTTGTGTGGGTACTTGTGGAGTTCTTTAGCGCCTGATAATACTGAATTCTGATATCGCCAATGTCTGAGAATACTGATGAGAAGCTGCATGGAATTGAGATTGTAGAAATCCCGCGAAGCTATATAGAACTGAGAGAAGAGGTCAGAATAGGCTTTGTCGATAATCGAATGTACGTATGGAAGATTAATAATTCTCAGAATGACATGCTCAATGCGTGGTCCAACCAATATTTCTACTTCAAAGAGAAAGGTGCATTGAAACGTCTTCAGGACAACGCCCTTAGGAGCCTTAGGCTGAATCCACAATCTCCTGAATCCAAGAATCATATCAACAAGTTGATGGACCAAATTCTCCGCAAGACGGACTATGAAACACTCAAGAAATCTAGACACCTAAAAGAAAACCGGATACAAGGCGAATCGCTGAAATTCCTGATGGATTCACTAGGCATGGAAACTCAGTTCCTTGAAAAGAAAGTCGCAAAGATAACTGGAATCAAGGGGCAAGGCGGGCTTGAAAATCCCAAATTTCCGACTGGAGAAAAACTACAGACACTACGTGCACGCATTGTAGGAACTGTCGTTAGTGACTGTCAGATCCGTGGCAGCAAGGGCCTCATATACTCTGAATCATCGTATGAAAGAATCGACCGCTTTCAAGACACGTTGCGAAATTTCGGTGATATGCAACTGAAAAGGAATTTTAGAGAGGATAGAGGTACTTACGAGATTTATATCAACTCCGCAATGTCTGAAGCAGTTATTTTCTGGGAGATTCCAGAGGGTGACCGGACCATTTTGAATTATGGGCTTCCTTCAGACGTTCACAAGTGGTCCAAGAATGCGCAACGTGCACTGATTCAAGACATGTTCTCACAGGACGGGTGTGTTTCAAAAAATGGTGAAATTAGCTGGAACCGTAGCCACACATTATGTGCAGGGGACAAATCGGAAAAATATGGCTTTCAATCAAAGTTATCACTTGAAGCAGTTAGGTTTCTGAAGGAATCAAAAGAAGCGAAGAGAGATTATGAAACAGGTAATGCTGGTGGGATCTACCTAACAATCGGGCAACTTGAATCTCTTCAAAGGGACGCAGACCAATTCAAAGCCAGAGCAGCAAAGGAGATTCTTCAGGCGACCTATGATTATAGAAATCGATTGATAGATGATGAAGCAGCTATCGTAAGAGGGTTCGGAATCGACGTCAAACTAGGTCCCATGCAGGTTTCCTATTACAAGCGGTCTGGACGGGTCAGTGGAAGGTGGCAAGCACGAATTCGAGATAATGAATCGAAGATGAGATGTGCTTTTTTGCTGCGTCCGAATGATGATGTGAAAGCATCAACCCTTGACAGTTGGTTATCGAAGAAAAATCAGGAAGATGTTCAGAAGATACAAAGAAAACTTAGAGAGGAAGGATATGAAGCCTGAACGCACAACATCCCCCGGAATTGATAGACGATTAAATAGCAATCGTGAAGGTACAACGCACACTAGAACTTCCTGAAAACATGTGGCTCAAAATGAAGTTCTGCATTCTAGGATTTGTGATTCAGTGCGATATTATAATGAATACAGGAAAGCAAAATGGAATTAAGCCTCCTTCAACGAATAGCAATTGCAGAGCAATTTATGATAGTCACATTTTGGTGATAAATCTTGGAAAGTGTATTTGAAAGCAATGCAAAATCGGTTGTATTCCTATTTGATGATAGTGGCATCAACGATTACCAACCAAGAGGGGCAGTCTTAAGAACAATGAATAGCTGAAGTTGATGGGAGGCTCCGATGGTGAAGGACAGCACTCGGCTAGACAGTCTGAAGAAGGAGATCATGGTCGACATATACAAGAACCGAATGCTCCTTACATCAGAGCGGGACCGGCCTGAGGGCTGGAGACTGGTGTCCGGACTATGGAGTCCCTTTTACATTCAGCTCCGCAATCTCAGCTCCTTCCCTGAAACAATGCGAAGAGTAGGGGAAGCCATGACGATTATGATAAAGGAGGCTGCCCCTGCCGTTGACAAGCTTGTTGGGATTGCGTTCTCAGGCATACCAATAGCTACTGCAGTATCCATTGAGTCAGGTCTTCCAGCATGCCATACCAGAAAGATGCTGGGTGTGAAGACCGAGGCTGACCTTCAAAGAGCGTTAGCTGATTATGGGCAGCACTCGATATTGGAGGGTGTTCTGAAGGATGGGGACTCGCTCTGCCTGGTGGATGATCTAGTAACTGGGATGGAGAGCAAGATGATTGCCCGCTCCCAGGTTCTTGCTGAGGTCAGTAAACGGGAACTCAGTGATGTGAGCTGTAATGATGTAGCTGTTATCATAGACCGGCAACAAGGTGCAATGGAACGTGCTTCAGAAGTGGGTCTAAATCTCCACTCCCTGATTCGACTTGTAGATGAGGGGTTGGCATTCATGGAGCCCCTCATGTCCAAGAGTGAGTACAAACTAGTTTCGGGATATCTAGCCAATCCCAGCAAGTACCAGAATCAGCCCTGACTTTCAACTACCGAAACCTCTTTCTTGAGATGAACACCGCATATCCTTACTCCAATGATTAACGCCAAAGATCCAGTAAAGTACATGTTGAACCTGGCTCTCGCCACTGCCCTCAACGACCTTCAGTTCTATCTAGATGAGGAGGCCGCCAGGAAGGCACCCGAGGTAAAAGCCCTACTCAAGGTGCTTGCCGAATCAGAAGAAACCCTGATTGCCGCTATTGAAGGTATGATGATAGGCGGAGTTACAACCGCTATGGAAGAGGTCCTCAAACTTCGAGATTCGATGACCCCTCCAAATGAGAACCCCTTCGAGTTTGCTTCTGCCTTCTCACCAGGCCTGCAGTTTGAACGTTGGAGCCTCTGCAACGGAGCATTGGAACGCGGTCTCAAGGCTTATCATTTTTACATCTCAATTGCTACTCGCGCCAAATCAAAGGTCGTGAGTCGCTTGTTTGAGTATATTGCATATCTGAAGGGAGGACATATCGAAAGAATCCGCCGAGTCTGCGAGTCCTTCGGAGATGCAGAGTGGCGCTACGAATAGATTCCTGCAATGTAAATTCTTCGCATATTCCGTTCCCGTTCTTAGAACACGTGTTCCAACACATTATTATAAAACAAGAAACGAATAAAATAAAAATATAGAAATGTTTATATGGAATTGTACTAATTATATACTAGACAGAGTCAGATGACTCTCATGACGCACTGCCCTCCATTGGTTCCACAGGAAGTAGTGGGGTGAGTGGGTCCAGATGTCGAGATGGTGAAAATGAGCGAAGACCGGCCTGTATTCATTCCCCCTGTTGTGCTTGAGCGATATGAGGATTTCAAGGAGTATGCAAGAAACGCTGCTCTGGTGACCTACGATCCCGATTATTTCGTCAGTCCATTCCTTGATGATCGGAAGAGATTACGGCGAGTGACTCTATACGCCATCGGAGTCAGAGTCAAGGGTGTGCCATTGACATTCAAGTATGCGATTGACATTGATAGTCTACAAGATAAGGACAAATCATGGAACGAGCAGGCGGACGAAATTGACAAGTTGATTAGTGGGATTGTAGCAAGCCTCGGCCAGGAAGTTGAACTCATCCGCGGAAAGATCGAGTCTGAAACCTCACTAGGTGAAGCACTGGCAATGCGAACGTGAAATAGGTCCAACTGCAACGTTTCGATCCCTTTGGGATTATGCGCTCTGTCTACTTCAAAACGGTCTTTTTCATAGATACCAATAATGATATGAATTCAGGCGCAAGATTAGTAGTGAGGAAACGTGACAAAAGCAGAGCCAGTAGAGGAGATACTTTCTCGAATTCAGAGCATGTATGCGGAGAAACCGCGAGGCTGGAGAGTCATGAGCACGCCTCGTGGAGACATGCTAGTTCTTGGACCCGATTCAGCTTTTCAGCTGAAGATGATTCCCCTTAATCCACAGGAATTCACTGGTGCAGGAATAGAGCTTCCCAATCCTCAGGCTGCATTGGACTCTGTGAAGTCTTCCCCGGAATTTGGTCTGAGACCCCTGAGCGATCGTGACTTTGAGCAAATAATCCAGTCACTGATTCAACCTGATATCGCTCGACCAAGCTTAGAGTCCATTATACGAAGGGCCCCAATGTCGCCACTTGATCTGAATAGCATCAAGAGTAGCCATCTGCTGACCGGCCCAATCCTTGCACGGCCTGACCTTACCTCTCTGAGCCCTGAGATGTCCAAGTTGACGAGCATGCTGGACAAAGAGGCTGAGAAGACCTTCAGAGAGCGCTATCCTATGCGGGCTGGAATGTACTTTTAGCAGACTCCTCCCAGAAACCTTAATCTCCATTGTCAGCTTTTCCTCCATTCCAAGATGATTGGAAATATCGTAATCGTTCATTCTTTCTTGGACAAACTTGGACATCAAGCTGTCCGTCCAGGAACGGCACTGGATATATTATCTTGCACGTGAATGATGTTTCGAGCCGCATTCACATCGGCATGGAAGTGCGCATCGCACTTGTCACAGTAGAAGTACTCCCCCCCTCTTCTTTCAATGGTCGACGTTTCGTCCTCTACTCGTATTCCTCTCTCTCCACAGACATGACAGGTCTGAGATGTGTACCTTGGATTTACAGTCCACACACTGTACTTGGAGTGACCAAGGGACTCCCGCATGTACCTCACTGTGTCGATGATCTTCCCCCATAGGTTCGAAGAGAGGTTGTACGACAGGTCTTTAGAGCCTGCATGCGCTTGAAAGCTCCTGAGGTCTTCGAAGAATACTTTTTTCACTTCATGTTCCTCACAGAACCAGACTGTCTTTGAAGCGACAATCCGGGCAACCTCACAGTCAAGACGACGAACTTTTCTCCACAGGGCGCTGATATGTCTGTCCTTTTTGAGGACATGCCCTGGATATGACAGTCCTGGCCGTTTTCGATCCCAGTTGCTCTTCTTTCGTGTTACTATAGATATGAGTCGGTATGCATATTTCCTGAGCCGCTCGCGTTTCTCCACGAGATGACTTACTGAGATGAGTAGGTCCTCAAAGGAGCTGTCCTTCTCTACAGAGATAGCAACAGGAGCACGGAGACCCCTATCAACCCCAGCTCTTGTGGTATACTCCTTCTCACCCAAGACCTGTAATATCACCTGACTGTTGGGGGATAGGAATGGAATCTGCAGTGTCACGCGACCGT
>JAUWOA010000056.1 GCA_030612365.1 Candidatus Thorarchaeota archaeon | reverse complement strand
AGCCTCAATCAAGGGGGCCCCAACGATTGGCTCGTTCAGTTCCTGAAGGAGCGCGAGAATCCAAGAGAAGCCCCGATCGCTGTAGGTATCGGAGTGCTTCACGAGATGATTGACAAGGGGATAAAACGATGTTCCTTTCGTGTTCGATCTCCAGGTCTTCAGCCATTGCTTTTTGATTGCATCCTTAAGCAGCAAAAAGGCGAGTGCATTCCCGATTGAACTGGAGAATGCTAAGTCTGCATTATCATTCCTTAGGAGCGTGAGGAAAGCAGCACGCAGCACTATGCCTTGAGACCACTCCTCCTTCAGCATTCTCTCAGCGAAGAAGATAGACCCATCATCATCAACATGAAGACCAAAACTTTGCAGACCGGATCCAACGACCTCCTTTGTGACGAAGATTGTGGGAAAATCAGGCTCACTCTGTGCGAGCAGGCGAGAAATCCTTCGTATGGCACGAGAAAGCGCGGACCTGAGATCCTCAGTAGCCTCCATGCGCAGCTCTTCTTCTGTGGGTGGTGTGGGTTTCTCGAACTTGCTCAGCAGCCGGGAGGTTTTACGAATTCGAAAATACTGGGTTTCGTCCAAGTTCTCTGCGCCCAGCATAACGCCAGCCTGGTTGAACATGTAGATTCTTACGCGATCAAGACTGACAACGGCGACCAGAAACGCAGTCCCCTTCAGCGATTTGAAGTGCTTTCGGATCGTTGATGCTTTTACACGGAGAATCTCAACAGCTGCGGCTCCTGTATCATGAAACTGCTTCTCGCCGAAGGAGGCTAATTCCTTCGGAACTCCTCTGCTACGCTTCTGCATCTGAGGTCCCTCTCAGGAGGTGGCATGCTCTCACTCCGCATTAGATAAGGATGACTGCACTGATGCCTTATGCAACACGCTTAATTCATTAGAATTCTCAAGGATGGTTAGTGTGAAAGATGCAGATGGATATTTCATTCCTCGCTATATGGTGGGGTTTACCAATAGCGATACTTCTGTGCAGAGCTGGATTGGCCGCATACAGGACAAAGAAGAAGCGACAAGAACTCCAAGAATTGGAAAGGAATACAACGCCGTTCACAAGAAAGCTCTAGAATGGTCAAGCAGCTTGACTCGCAGATTCATGCTTTTCGTACATTGGCATCAAGATGTCCCTCGTGCTTTTTGTGTTCATGACAACATCAAGAACCTCTTCATCTCTCATGAGGATGCATCCTAAGAACTCGTAGGTGAATTTGTCCAATCGAATGTTTACGCCTCTACGCGGAACTTGTGTTAGCAGCAGGACAATCGAGAAATTTCCACGTGGTAGCTGATTGAGAACGCCTCGTTTCATATCTGGTTCTAGTTCTTTCTCGAGCTGACGGGTCATAACGCCGCGTTCGATGAAGTTGTAGCGGATGCGCTCAAAGTCTCCAGTCGAGCTCTTCTTTGGTCTGATAAAGGAGATTGAATATCCAAGACGCTTGAGTGAATTGTAACCGATCACAGTCCTGTAAAGCGGAGGGCTCAGTGGTTGGAGCTCGACCTTTCTAAGTTCCACAATTTCATCATTCCGTTGAACTTTCAAGTTCACGTGTTCACGCTCCCGATATGCAGAGGTCCCGATGGATAGAGATTCGAAGTCCGAATAAAGCCTTCTGAGTAATCAATCCGCGAAAGCGCCTTCTTTCTTAAGGATCTTCACCTTGACGGAGAGTCCTGGACCGTATCCGCCAAGCCCGGTCGACGATACAACCCGGTGGCAAGGAACTATCGGGCCAAGTCTGTTGGTCGCCATTACATTGCCCACGAATCGTGCTGCGCCGGGGACTCCGGCGCGGCTCGCCAGCTCACCGTAAGATGCCGTACTCCCTCGCGGAATCTTGAGTGCAGCTTTCATTACAGACTTCTGTTTCGGCGTAAGTCCGGAAAGGTCGAGCTTGATTCCAGCGACATTTGCACGCTCATTTCCTTCCGCCACGTCGAGCACAGTAGAGAGAACACTAGCTTGGTCCTTCAAGGTGCTTAACTCAAGTTCGTCCCCATCAACCGCTTTGATTGCATCCTCAGTGGTGTTTCGAGGAAGGCATGTGGAATAGAGGCCAGCTTCAGTGAATACTCCCGCTGCGAACTTGCCGTTGCGTTCTAGAATGGCAACAACTCTCTTGGATACATCCCAATTGATTCGGGTTTCAAATCCCATTTGTTCTAAACTCCAGTACTTGAAGAGCTCAATTCGCATATCAAGTGTTCACTCAGTCCAACCGAGGGAGATTCCATTTACACCACGGCACGTTATAATCATGGTCTATCTGGTGGATTTCTCTAAGTTTCCTCATATATGAGCTGAACACCTGCTAACCACGAAGGCAAGAATTGAACTTAGTTCAGGATCGCTCTTCTTTGCGCCCATTATGCGCCATCCGCCGTCGGGATTCTGTGATGAAACTACTAAGCCCACTGCGTTCTTGACGAGTTCCCGTTCTTTCTCAGTCCCTGGTTTACCAACTGACAGCAGATCAACCATATCACAGGTCAATTTATTCTTTACAGATGCTTTTAGACGTTGCAGAAGTGCGGCACGACCATCTTTGTACACTTTGTTGTTGGAGTTCACCCCAATCGCTTTCAGTGCTGGAAGGATGTTACCTGTGCCTAACGGATCTGATATGTTCTGCCCTTTGAAATCCGGCCAGTGTCCATCTTCATGCTGGGAGTATAAGAGAAAATCTCGGGCTCGCCGTAGCCGCTCCTCGTCATCATATCCAACAAGACAGAGTGCATCCAGCGCCTTTCCAGTGAGCCATGTAATGCTCTTACCTACAGGATACCATTCTCTTCCTGTGGTTGTGCCCCACTTGTCTTCAATCATATCATTGAGATTCAAGGTTTCTGCAAACCCTCCATCATTTTTCTGCCTGGCCACCAGAAACCCAATCATCTGCTGAATGAAATCCTGATGTGAATTTTTGTACTTGTGAATCAAAAGCAGTATCTCAGCAGTTTCCTTAACTGAGCTAGGATTTCCAGATGCCATGTTGAATGGAATGCCTCCATCAGGATTGAGAGTGTTTCCTAGCTGATCAAGTGCTTCTTCCTGATGCCGCGATTCCATCTCATAACCAGCCGAATGCAGTCGTAGCTTGTCAGCGATACTACCATTGTTCAAAATGAATTCCTGAAGATTGTAATGAAGCTCAATTCTTGATTTTGTCAACCTTTTTCCTCCTAGTAAGGATAGAATATAGTGGTGATGCAACAATCACCACAGAATAAGGATACAATTCTGACAGTTCATCCCGTCATCGAGTACATACTGTATTCCTGCCAACTTAAAGCTTGTTCGGGGCAATTCAGTCGTCAGAACCGAAATGCTCCAAGATGGCCTTTCGGCGCTCACGGCGCTCATCTTCGGACATCTCATCCGAGGACTTGGTTTCTTCCTCTATAACGACAATCTTCTCACGGGGGGAGTGCTTGATGCGATACTCAACCTTGTATGGGGGCGGGTTTCGGACCACTCGCTCATGACCGCATTCCCTGCACTTCAGGATTGTCCTTTTTCCCTCTTTCTTCGGCAGCATAAGTGCGCCACATTTCTCACAGAACTGCACGGCTTCTACTCCTACATTTTATAGGTTCTCGTGCTCGCAGTGGTTCGCAATTTAAGTTTGGCGTTTCACTGAAAAGGGGAAGAAATCCTGTTGTCGGGGGCAATAGGTGTCTAAAGAAACACTTATGATGGAGGTCCGCACGCCCGGGCCTGCAGCCACCCGCGAGATAGGACGGAACAGGTCATGGTGCAAGTCATTCCATTCAAAGCATACAGATACGACAAGTCCAAGGTCAAGGATTTGTCGCAGGTTGTAACGCCTCCATACGATGTGATGAAGGGCGAGAAGGTTGACGAGTTCCAAGGGCGTTCCGAGCATAGTATCGCGTGGATTATCAAGAATAAGCCAGAAGAGGGTGACACGAGCCAGAACAACCAGTACACTCGAGCTGGTAATCTACTCAACAAGTGGATCGACGGCGGCATCTTAGTCCCCGACGATAGAGAGAGCTTCTATGTGTACGGTCAGGACTTCAAAGTTAATGGCAAGAGCCTATTCCGATTTGGTTTCATCGGGCTCATCAAGCTCGAGGAGTTCGCCAAGGATGTTCAGGTGAGCAAGAATGTTTTCAAGGGAGTTCTTCAGCACGAGGAAACCTTTCCGAAGGATATCCAAGATAGACTCAATCTGTCCAGGAACTGCATGGCGCAGTTTGGTCAAATCTTCGTCATCTATCCGGATCACAAGGGGGATGTTGACAAAGTTCTGGAGAAGTACATGAAGAACGTGCCAACAACAGACATCACAGATTCCGAGGGCATACACCATAGATTGTGGCGCATTGATAATCCAGAAGATACCAAGATGATTACCAAACATATGGAGAATAAGTATGTCATTATCGCAGATGGACATCATCGCTATAAGACCGCATTGGCACTCTCCGAAGAGAATCCGGACTTGGAAACTGCCAAGTATCGGATGCTTACATTTGTGAACATGGGCAATCCTGGACTCGTAATCCTTCCAACTCATAGACGGATACAGAACCTTGAATCTTTTTCCAAGGAAAAACTCTTGGAGCAGCTTGATGCTCACTTCAGGGTTGTGGAGTTCAAGTCCAAAGACGGCATGTTTGAATTGATGGACAAACAGTTCGAGGAGGGTAATCATGCATTCGGACTCTTCATGGATGATGGTAAGTTCTACGCGCTCATCTTGAAGAACAAACGAATCATGAATGATCTTCTACCAGATAAATCGGATGAACTCCGCGGATTGGATGTAGCAATACTGCATACGTTGATTCTGGACAAGACGCTTGGAATTGATAAGAAAAAGCTCGCAGCGGGCAGCATTAAGGGCGGGGGCTACGTGTCCTATATCAAGGGAATCGGCGATGCAGTCGACGAATCAATAAGGGCAGTTGAGGGCGATGCCCAAGCCGTGTTCTTCATGAATCCAACTCGCATTGGAGAAGTAGAAGCGGTTTCAAGGAACTTCGAGGTCATGCCGCAAAAATCAACTTTCTTTTACCCAAAGATTTACACAGGCTTTACCCAGAACATCCTACAGAAACAAAAACCGAAGTAACAAGGTGACTGATATGACAAAGAGAGCATACAATTTTTATCCAGGTCCTGCAACAATGGCGCTCCCCGTCATAGAGCGGGCTAAGAAGGAACTATTGGATTTCCAAGGTACTGGAATGTCAATAATGGAGATCTCTCACAGGTCGAAGGAGTATGACAAGGTACACCATGATGCGATGAATCTTGTCACTGAGCTGATGGGACTCCCAAGCGACTACAAGGTGATGTGGCTACAGGGCGGAGCATCATCTCAATTCTACCAGGTGCCGCTGAATCTGCAGCTTCCAGGAAAACCCATGGAGTACGTAAACACTGGCGTTTGGTCCAAGAAGGCGATTGCTGAGGCAAAGCATTACGGGGACGTAAGGGTCGTTGCTTCATCGGAGGACAAGACCTTCTCCTATATCCCAAAAGCGCTGGATTTTAGCGATGACGCAGCATTCGTGCATATCTCGGGCAACAACACGATATACGGCACCGAATGGAGCGAAGAGCCCAAAGTCCCATCAAGCGTGCCACTTGTATCTGATACGTCATCGAATCTCATGAACAGGGTCATCGACCCCAAGAAGTACGGTGTCATGTACGCAGGAGCACAGAAGAACTTGGGCCCAGCTGGAGTGACCTTAGTGATTGTTAGGGAAGACCTTCTTGGCAGAGTTCCAGAGAAAGCACCAACAATGCTGAAGTGGAATACACATGCTGCAAAGGATTCCATGTTCAACACACCACCAGCACTGGCAATCTATCTCTGCAAACTCTCTCTAGAGTACATAAAGGAGATAGGAGGTGTTCCAGAGCTAGAGAAGAGAAACAAGAAGAAGGCAAAGATCCTCTATGACGCAATAGATGGGTCTGGCGGCTTCTACAAGGGTTATGCAGAAAAGGATTCAAGGTCCCTCATGAATGTAACTTTCAATTTGAAGGACAAGGATTTGGAATCCAAGGCTGTGGAAGAGGGCTTTGCAAGAGGTCTCGTGGGACTCAAAGGACATCGTTCGGTGGGCGGAATGCGAGCATCAATCTACAATGCTATGCCTATTGATGGCGTTAAGGCCTTAGTAGAGTTCCTCAAGGAATTCCAAGAGAAGAACGAGTAGAATCGTTTCAAACCTGGAGGTGGCGAAAAGCCCCTCCACTTATCATTTCTTGTGGGCTATTACCCTACACGCCGCTTCGAGAACTTATCAACAACTAGTTGAAGCTGTTCCTCCAGCTCGGGAATCGAAGATTGATCTAATACTCCGTTGTAGGTTCGCCTCATGATGAATCCGTCTACCTGTACATCTAGATTGCGCATGGACCTACTCTTGAAGAATTTTCTAAACACCGAAACGATGGGAATCAATACGCCACCAGGCAACTTATTCTTCAAGAGATCACGACAATCTCCACAGTTCACCAACACAACTGTGTTCTCCCCATCGATGAGAACCTCGATTGGGATGCGCTTTTTTGGACCTCTCGCGATACGTCCAGCTCTCTCACTGTATTCCAGCTGGAACTCACCAAGTTGCTTCATTGCGTTCTCCCTAGGAGCGTTCTATGGATAAGTGTATCCTCAACTGATAGTTATGTGTTAACAGCTACGAGCAAATGAAATGTGCCGCTTGAGGAGAACCCCCCTGCCAACACAATCATCCAATGTGAACTCTAGCCCCCACGTGACCTCCTACGGCTGTGAAGCATCGCAATCACTATCAACGCTAGGATGGCGCTGAGCATCATGGCAATTAAAAGGTAGTCGGGTTCGCCAGGCGGAGGCGGTGATGGAGTGGTTATTACAGTGGAAGTTGTTGAAGTCGTGGTTCCCGTCGGAGACTGCACAATGTACGTGTAATCATCTGACACAGCCCAGTTGCCTAAGGTGTCAACCGCGTAGATCCTGAATGTGATCTCGGTCCCAGCTGAGAACTGAGGTATTGCGCTTTCATAATGAGTACCATTGTACACCATTGTGACGTTGTTCCATGTAACTCCATTGTAGTAGGACAGTATAACTGTCGCTACAGCAGTATCATCAGTCACCACCACTCCGATTGTAACATTGACTAGGTCTGTCACGTTTGTGGGAGTCCGAACGGGCGTTCCAATTACTGGAGGATTGCTTTCGTCTGTAATTGTGGTATAGCTATATGTTGATGTCGTGTTAATGTTGCCTTCAGTGTCATTCGCCCAGAAAAAGTACTGGACGGTCGTTCCTAGCGTTTGCCCGAGTATTGTGGCACCATATGTTCCAGTATCATTGGTCGTTGCGACGATATGGAATGTGCTCCAAGAGTCTGTTGTATAGTTCAGTAGAATTACATCAAGCCCTGCTGCGTTCACAGGTTCTGATGCATCAATTGATACTGCTACATCACGTCCCTCTCCTGGAGTTGCTGCATTGCGCCAGGGGTTGCTCAGTAATGGTCCAACGTTGTCATCTATCCAGAATGATCCATTCAGAGTTTCTACATCATTGCCTGCACTGTCATTTGCATAGACGCCATAATGAACCGTTTCAGAGTAAGCGAAGGGACCGATGGATACTGAATAATTGCCTGATGGCTGCTGTGTCATCTCCGCATAGGTTGGATTAATCCATCCACCGACCTCGTACTTCAAGAAGACTCCTGCTAAGCCTGAGTCATCTGTCACATTTACTTCAAACAAAGGTGTGTGATAGTACTCCACGATAGATGGTGTATATTGAACTGAATGAATCACAGGCGAGGTCAAATCAAAACTCAGAATGGCACCGAGAACATCCAGTTTTCCGTGACCCCATGTAGGATTGGCCACAGCGCCAGTAAAGCCATCAGTGACAGTAGTGGATTTGATGATCTCATTCACATCGCTGCCAGCTGAGGAGTTAGCTTGAAGGATGAGCGCAGCACAGCCAGCAACATGTGGTCCCGAGGCGCTAGTGCCGCTGAATAAGCGATAGCTTCCAAACTGCTCACCGAACGGGAGAGCCCCGAATCCATTATACCATGTTGCCCAAGGAGAGGCATTGGCATAGTTGGAAACCACATCGAAACCTCCCGGCGCAGCGACGCCCTGTTTCTGAACTTCGTCAATTCGTGGGCCTCTGGATGAGAAGCTGGCAATGTCACCAATAATTTCGAAACTTACCAAGTCTCTAGTTCTGTAGCTGGCAACACTCAACGCTTGGTCAGCTGTAGAAGGCCAAGTAATCTCATAGTTGTCCGATATGTCGCCCAGCCAGATGGCACCTCCACTCCACGAGCTGCTGGCGTCTGAGATGTAGGAGTGAAATGTTGTGGCCGAGGGGCTGGTTACGTTAATTTGATGGTAAGGCGGTGTAGCGACTACTGTAGTCGGGAGTGGAGAGGGGGTCGAGTATATGTGAATTCCCAGCATTTTCGTTGAACGGCTAGACGTAGAAATGAACGACTCAACCCATAGAGTATTTCCACCATAGCTAACCGGAGGTTCCAAGAACCAGATGTAATGGCCAACCCCGGGATGAAGGTATATCGTCTCAATAGGTGGACCTGTCCAAGATTGGAAATTCATGACTATGCTGAAGTTGCACGCACTGAAATCGGTGTCATTAACTGAGAGAACCGTGATGTAGACATCTTCAATGTGAGGTTCTATATTTGGTATATGGAAGTCCACGTAGTAGGGTGTGTCTGGGGTTGTTGAGAAAAGAGCGTGTTTATCCTTGCCACCAAGGTTTCCGCTAGGTGCAATCACTGGCACGCCGTTGGCAACAATCGTATCGATAAGTGACTCGCTTGCAGAGCTTCCATCAAGATAGTGATAGGTCCACGAACCAATCTCGATTAATATCACGTCTGCACCATGGTTGTATGCAAGTCAACCCTTCCTCGATTGTGAGCCACTCGTTCGACCCGCCTATGACCTTAATCATCATAAGTTCAGAGTTGGGAGCAACACCCACGAATTTCCGGTGTCCAATTTGACCGCCGAGGAGTATTCCGGCAACGGCTGTTCCATGCCCATTTGGGTCATCATGTCCGGAAGTTGTTAGATTTGCGCTACGATCCCAGACCTGAATGTTTCGGGATGGAGTCCCATCCGCCTCTACAATGTACTTGGTTTTGGGTGTGCTCAACATAATCAGCTTCTCGCCGATATCCAGCTGACCATTATCGTTCGTATCGTTGACTACAAAGAATGGTTCACCTATGTCGGGTTCAGCATTCTGTATGACACTATCTGCCCAGATCCATTCATTGGCCGTGTCAAATATCACATCGTTGTCGTAGTCAAGATAGTACATCACCTCATCAGACGTAGCGAGGCCACTGTCGTCCAAATCAATTGCATCCGTGCCATTCGTGGGAAGGCTATCGCCATCATCAAGCCAATCGTATTCGCCCCCATTTGCAAACCAGAAATCAGGGTGTTTCCAGTCTATCCCCGAATCCAAATCAGCAATGAGCAATCCCTCACCCGTGATGTTCCTATCAAGACTGTCCAAGAGGTTCCAAGCATCATCTGCATTTATCTCAGGAATTGAAACGTCCCTTGTGAGTTGAATGTGGTCTCTTGGAGTCTGAACGTCAATGTCTTCTACAATGCCCATATCGGCAAGGATGGAGAGACCCTCAGCAGTGCCCCTCATAACATAGTGGTCGCCTACTCGGCTTGAAACGGAGTTTCCAAGACTGAATCGAACCCCCAGTAGTTCAAGCTCTTCCGCCAAAGAATTTGTAAGAATATCAGAGAACCTCACAACAACCGGAATCTCGTTTCCAAATGTTTCCTCAAGAGACCAGAAATCAAGGTCTCCAACTCCATCGTTCTCAATCATCGGTGCTTCTGCTGATTGCGGATGCATTGGTGGAATGAACCCGAGAATTAGTATGACTAGCAAGAGCGTGCCTAGAATTACCTTCCTCATTGTGCTACTACCTCACAACGAATACCCGTAGAGAAACGCACCACGCGAAGCCTAAGTTCGACTACTGCTGTATGATACATATTCTATTTAGTTTTTCCAAGCTTGGCCGTAGTATTGATTTAGATGCCCTAGCTAGCACGCTCTTCGTTGCCGCTAGGATCCACCGGATTCGCGTCACTCTTGTAGGGAGCTTCAGTAGCGAAGAGAGCACCGCCCAGTGGGGCACCATAGATGCCAGCAGTACAGGCGGCGGAACCCATCATCAAGAATGTTCTTAGATGCGAGGCGTCACGATAGCCCAACTTTCGTCCTATGTAATTACCTATGGCTGCGCCAATCAAGACAGCTGGACCTTCACGCCCAACAGGGTTTCCGGAGCCTATTGAAACAGAGGTGGCAACCATCTTCGTCAATACAGTGCGCATATGCAACTCCCCTGGGTCGTGTGTGAGTTCTATGGCCTTTGATATGCCACTTCCCTCGATCTCACGCAAGCCTAAGTAGATGAACCCGCCTGAGAGTACTCCGCCTACCAATGGCGCAATGTAGATGGGAATCCAAGAGAGCATCTGAGTTGACATCACAATTAGTAGATGAAAGGCAACCATGGACAAGCCGCAGACGATGCCTATGAGTATGGAAACAGGGACGTACATTTTGTAGAACCGCGAAAAAAGCTCAAGATGAAACATCTCTCGGAGAGGAGTAGGTCCAGATTCTTTTTTGTCGCTCTCTTTAACCGTCATGACGGTATACCAGAAGATGATGACACAAAACCGCTAATAAACAGATTCCGCGCATTCCGCCAGACTTATTTCTTGTGGGCATCAGAGCAATTGGGAGACATAAGTTTGCCAGATAGGGATGACTCAGATGCCAAGGAGAAGGCCACAGATTCAATCGTGGACTTGCCCAATCTAGAGGAATTCCAAGACAGACTGGATGAGATATCCTCACGACTGGCAAGGTTAGAAACACTCATCGAACGAATGGGGCCTGGCATTGATGAAGTAAGCCAGTCAGCCCGTATCATCCGCGAAGGTTTTGATTTCTATAACAGCATGCTGCAAGTCATGTCCAAGTTCACCCGCGCAGAGCGGCTCGAGTCAAGATTCAGAGACCTGAAGAAAGACGAGATTAGCTGGAAGATTATCCAGATTCTAGATGGGTCACGTCCTCTGAACATCAGTCAAATAACTGCATCCGTCAGGGCTGAGAGAGGTACTGCATCTCGCCGCATCGTAAGGGATCGTGTTAAGCGCCTAGTGGATAGAAACATCATCAAGGTTATTGAAGACGAGGATGATAGAGCGCGTTACTATGCACTTGCTGAAGATCACTCGAAATGACTGGAACGCGTGGCCCACAAATCGACCCGTCGCTTGCTGAAGTGTTCATCTGATTTATTTATTTTCCAACATGAAACCCACGAATCGATTACAATTCTGCAACCAAGGCATGCCATCCACAACCACTTCTGTAACAAAACCTCATTTCCAGTCCCTAACAGTTATATCCGGGTTAGCTGAGGCCCGGCTCAACTCGTCGACCCAAGGTCGGCGGTCTATACTATTGAGCTGGAGAAGCGCAGTATCACTATGCATCACCAGCAATAGCAAAGGAAGAATGAGAACTGTGGTTGACGTAACGGAAACTTTGGATGTGAAGGGCGAAGTTTGTCCCTATCCAGATGTAAAGAGTAAACGGAAGGTCAAGAAGATGAATTCAGGGGAAATCCTGAAGATCATTGTTGACTACCCTCTCTCAGCTGAGAGAATTCCGGAAACAATGAAGAAACTCGGACACGAGGTCTTGTCATATGAAAAGACTGGTGATTCCGAATGGGAAATCATAATTAAAATAAAGTGAGGAGTACGTGAAGAAATATGCAAATTGACATTATTAATGCACTAATCCCTGGCCTGATTGTTGGCATACTTTTCGGACTCGCCCTTCAACGGGGTCGTTTCTGTATGTATTCAGCCTTTAGAGATCCCCTTATGCTGAAGGAGTACAAGCTACTCTGGGCAGTATTCTTGGCGATTCTCATCGAGATGGTTGGATTCGCAATCATGCACTACTTCGGGATCATTGCCCTGAATCCGAAACCACTAGTTTGGGGTGCTCAGATTCTGGGAGGATTCATTTTCGGCATAGGCATGGGATTCGCCGGCGGATGTGCCAGCGGGACCACCTATCGTGTCGGTGAAGGTATGATGGGGTCCCTTGTAGCCCTTATTGGACTTACAATTGGAGCCTACTTGGCGAAGTTTGGAGTCTTGGCAGCGTGGGTTGCTCAACTGCAAACTGACACCAGAATCAACTTCCCAGATGACACTGCGCTTACCCTAGGTGGCGAGTACAACTGGATGCTCATGCTCGGAATTGGAGTCATTGGCCTTGTTCTTATGTTCTGGAAGTTTGTTCTTCCGGCGATGAAGACTGAAACGATAAGCATCGGTGAGATCTTCAAGAAGGGATGGCCATGGTGGATGACTGGCATAGTCATTGGCTTCATCGGAATGATTGCGTTTGTTTCATCAGCTGCTGCTGGCAGAAACTATCCACTAGGTATAACAGCTGGTTGGCTTGGAATCCTGAACTTCTTTGTTACAGGTGGCACTACAACCATAGGTTGGCTCTCTTGGATGGTCATTGGAATCGTGATTGGAGCTTTCATCTTTTCATTCTACGCAGGTGAATGGAAGATAAGGATACCAAAGGATCCCAAGAAGATCGTGCTGCAATTCATCGGTGGTTTGATGATGGGAACCGGCGCGGTCATGGCAATGGGATGCAACATCGGTAACATCTTGAGCGGTTGGCCTCAGCTTTCGGTAGGAAGCATAGTTACGGGTGTATTCATCATCCTTGGTGCCTGGGTTATAACCTACATCCTATTCATGAGAGACGAATAATGAGCGAAGCGAAGAGTTTGGGCCTGCTTTTTTTCCAAGGCCCATATCAATCTGAAGCCCCAGAAACGGTGTGCAAGATAGCGACCGCTGCTCTGGAAAAAGGCTATCGTGTTCAGATATTCTGTTACATGGATGCAGCAAATGCAGTGCTTGAGAACCAGAAAGAAGTCCCCGGTATATACAATATCGGTAATGCCATGTGCGATTTGGTTGAGAAAGGAGCTCTTGTCCGAGTTTGTAATCTCTGCCTAATAGTCCGAGGAACCTCAAAGAACATGATGAAGAGGAAATCGGAATGTGGAGGCAGAATCAAGCGGGCAGGAACGCCCGATCTTGCAGAAATTATCGCACAGACGGATCGTATCCTCATTGTGAGGTAATGGAGAGGTGTGTTTGAAATGGAAGGTTACGAAAAACAAGTCGTGATATGCTTGATCCAACCCCCTATCGGAACACTCTTCCCTGTGGAGGGCCTTCGGATGACCGTCGCACTTAGCGGGGACATGGAGCCCATAACAATTGCGATGGACGATGGTGTCTACGCGTTCCTGAAAGGTTGCGATAGAACAATGTACCAGGAGCACATTAACTTCATCAAGGAGATTGAACTAGAAATCTTTGTGGACAAAAGGGCTCTGGATGAGCGTGGTCTGACAG
>JAUWOA010000126.1 GCA_030612365.1 Candidatus Thorarchaeota archaeon | reverse complement strand
TATGTCTACACAATTTGACGAATTCCTCAAGCCGTATTTCTGCGTCTTCTACAGTGCCCAGTATTTTTCTTGACCTCTTGACGATATTTCGCACTCTGCCTTTAGCTTTCTTGTGCTCACTCAGGATACCTGCTGAATCCTGTTCAATCCGCTGAATCTGACTCTTCATGCGAATGTCTGCGATATCATCACTGCCCAGCGACTTCACCATGTCCATCAGGACATCAAGAAGACCATTGTGAAGCCCTACCATTAGCGCCTCTATCTCATAGGCTGTGAATTTCACTTCGGTTCCTTCGTAGCTCAGCAGCCACTTCAGGCCACTGCTTCTTGTGACGCGCAGCTTCTTCTTCCCAATCACAATCGGTTCAAGGAAGAACCTACTCTCGAAGCTATTCTGAATGGCTGTCCTGACCAATGCTGCTTCGGGCAAGGTCAGTGACAGTGACGTACCGCCATTCTTAACAACCAAACAGACACCAGCTTCAGGAGCTATTTTTTGAACATACTTCGAGGGCGGAGTAACCTCGACAGGAGGCAGTTTATTTAGCATATCAGCAAGCTCACGCACCTCGCTCTCAGTGAGGAAGTAAGTTTGGCCATCGCCTGAAACTGTAATGGTGCCATCTTCAGCTCTCTCAAAGTCTATGCGATTTCCTCCTCCCACATCTGTAGTTTTCTTGTAGGCCTGCTTGTAATTGCGTGCAGTCTGTGCGAGCTTCTCAAGCGCAGCCGCAATCATATGGGCTTCTCCGTAACCAAGAGTGATCTCAGCACGTCCTTCTGTGCCTTTGCCTATTCCTACTGCTCCATCTTTACGAATCTTTACATACAACGGGACTAACCACCGCCCTTGGCTTGTAGTGCAATGCTGAAAACTATTGTGGGGGCATGCAACAGCTGCCAAGAACTTGCATAATCTTGGGCATTTTGCAGGTGTTTATAACATGCTGCTCAGAATTGAATAGTGTGGACGTTCGATGCTGATTGCTAGGGCGTGCACGTAATCTTGTCGCCGCCAGTTGGACGGAGCCAGAAAACGCCTGTGGAGAGGACGTGAGACTAGTGGCAGATTCAGCAGGATCTGCAGAGCAGACCTCAATGAATCAGGAACCGAACATCAGTCAAGGACATTGATGTCTAGGACTGTACAAGTTTCGGGCAACGGTTGAGTCTGATATGCCCTGTGCACTGCAACATCTTGGAACCGTACTCATCTACAACGAACTCGCACAGTGCGCTGGCCATGGGCATCATGCGCTTTACGAGCCAGTGGGGTGCCTTCCCCGGATGTAGTTTGAGTTGTGCGACACCCGATCGTTTCAAAGCCCCATACACCTAATGTATGGATAGGCTCTTGCTTAGATAAGCATAACAGATGCCTGAAACTAATGCTGGTGTCTTCTCTACGTTTGAAGTGACATCCGCACCTCTTCGAGACGCTTTTTCGCTTCATCCCCAATGAATCCTAACAGCTTCTCACAGATGTAGTCGCTGCAGTGGGCGCATGTTTCCACGCTTCGTTCGCGTGCGCAAGCTCGAACGCCACACTCGTAGCAATGCTTGAAGAGTTCGTCGCTGTCCGACTTACATCCATCACAGTTGATTTCTTCAGGCTTAACAGTCCATTCAGGCGAGGACCAACGTTTCGCTGTCTTCACACGCAGCGCATCGTCATTTGTACGCTTGGCGAGGTATGCTCCGCAACTGGTGCAGATGAGACCACAATAAGACATCATCTTCTCGGTCATGGCATCTGCTATCACGTCAATCTAGTTTATGAGCTGGCGGATTAGCGCAAAGCAGAACCAGCAACCGCGCCCGTTTTCTATTCACTACTTCAATTTCTTGCTGGCCTCTCGGATAACTAGGTGTGTCATCACATCACGATGCTGGTCTATGAACGCCCTCACAATATCTGGTTCTCGTTTGCTAAGCTCACGCAGAACCCAGGCGGCAGCCTTTCCTACAAAGAACTCATTGTCCGAAATATGCGGTCGAATGGCCTGCAAGATTCTCTCTGTGTATTCCTCCTTGTGTACTGATTTCTTGGAGAGATGAAGATAGGGCAAAATACTGGCTCGACGTCTCCAGAAGTTCTCACTCATGCTCCACTCGGTTAGGGTTTTTTCGATACCATGGTCTCTCAACAGAAGGGTGCCTACACACAATGTTCCCAACGGGTCCATGAAACCCCACGTATCAACATCATCTATCCATCGAGATGCAGCATCGAGAGCAAGGGACACATCTCCCCTTTTCGCATACCTCTCCAGAATTCGTATTGCTGCAACTCGCGACTCAAAGATGGTCTGCTTCCATAGGCCATTCATGAGAGGCACAAGCTCCTCTGTCGCAAGCCCCTTTGTGAATCTCGTCACGGTCTTCTGTATGAGTGGAAGTTTCACTCCGAAGAATCTGAGAGAAGAAGTCTTCATATATCTGGCAACTACTTCTGCTTGCTCAGGATTGCCTAGTTTCCTTAGTTCTTCTGAAACCTCTTCTGCTGCCATCATGATTGTTTGACCACGTCCGCTGACCATTTTCAGTCCGATATTACAATATTGCCCCTCCGGATAGCCTTTTATTCTATACAACCAATTAGATACCAGTCGGTGGAACCGGCAGAATTCTCTCTCGGAGCCTGATGTGATATACATGCCAGAGATTGCAGAGTGGAACGACGCAGTAGAGTACAAAGCCTTTCTCAAGTCAGCACGTGAGAATGTGGAGCTAATGAAGGCAAGATACGATGATCTTATGGTCAGCGAGGAGGAGACCGAAGCCCTTAGTGGTATCCAGAATCGAGTGGACATCCTGGTCTTTGGCACAGATCGATGCAATGACACCGCCGGTAACCTGCCTGTTCTAGCGCGGATAGCATCACTATCGCCCAACGTGGGGCTGCGCATTCTAGACAGTGATAAGAATGGACACTTTCATGAAGCCCTCAAGGTCAACGGGAAGAAGAAGACGCCAGTAATTCTATTTCTCAGCTCAGACCATCATGAGTTGCTGAGATGGACTGAGAGGCCCACTGCCGCTTACAAAATTATGAATGAAATGAATGACTCTTCACTTGAGGAGCGAAGCGTTGAGTTAAAGAAGCTCTACAGCGATCCCGAGATTCTCCGGCAGAGTTTGAGTGAGTTCATGACACTGCTGAGGAGAGCCGACTACGTATTGGGGCGTCACTAGTGGTAGAGCACCTGGGGAAGGCCAATTGGCAAGACCCAGAGCGCGTACAGGGTATGGTGCAATCCTACAATGAGCGATACCCTGAGGCATTTTGGAATGCCCTGATTGAGCTTATCGGTGTTGAACCACGCGAGGTCGTTGCAGAGTTCGGACCCGGTCCGGGTCTCTTTCTCGCTGATACTGTGTCAAAGCTTCATACGAAGAAAGTGTATGGACTGGATGAGAGCGAGAGCATGCTGAAACAAGCGGATGAAATCCTCTCCTGTGTTCTCTCATCTGACAACTACATCCTAACGCAGCACGATTTCAACACTGACGCAGTGGCATTAGAACCCAGTTCAGTAGACATGGTTTTCTCTGGCTTCCTTCTACATGAAGTTGATAATTCACAGTCCATTATACTTCAGGCAGCTCAGAGTCTGAAGCCATCTGGGGTATGTGTGGTCTTTGATTTTGTGTCTGGAGACGAAGAGGCCTTCGTACGTGTAATGGGGGCACATGGGATGGATGAGGAGAAAGCACGAAAGAGGTATTCACACATGTGCAAGCACAGCGTTGATGATGTAGTTGAGTTCATGACTAACGCGGGACTGAAACTAGCTGGCTCTAAGAAGATTAGAGGGACAGCAGCGCTTGTTGTGGGTCTAAAAGACTAACGTCCTATCGATGTATTCCGACTCAGGTTTCTCTTTCGTGGATGCAGTATCGGCTCTATAGGTAAAGAGAGTGTATCATCTATGTCATTGGTTTGTTCGGGAACCTCCAAATCATGTCACACAATGGCAGACTCAGAGATCCTTTATCGAAAAGTACAGTACAGATAGGGCCATTGCGATTATTGAAATACCTCCAAAGCTGGCCGCAATCTTCCATTCTTCTCCGTTCCATACACCTTGAATGATGTCAAGTAGCTCATTCATCATGCTGGTCGGAGACATGAACTCCAGATCTAGTAGAGGAAGGAAGATCGTCATCGAGTACCATATGACGAGCAAGGATACAATCGATATCACAGTGTTAGATGTGACCAAGCTCACTGTAACCCCAAGAATAGTCAGCATTATCAACGCAAGTGCCACAAGCAGGAGTCCAACAACAAGTCCATTCATGTCGTAGTCATTCTCCAACATCCTCATTGATGCACCGACCAGAACCGCAGAAATCAGCAAGTAGATCGTCATCACGTATATGATTCGTGATGTGAATTTCGCCATTATGTAGTCGTGTCGCTTTACAGATTTGCTCATTATGGAGTCTGCAAGTTCTCCCGTTTCAGAGGACACTGCACTCGCTGTTATTCCGATAATTAGCATGCTCCAAATTAAGATGAAATCTCCAAGCCCTTGGACAACGATTACTGATGTTCCTATGATGCTTGGTATTGATACAACCCGTATGAATTGGAGAAAGACTCCCACAATTAGCCAAGCATAGGTTATTCTGCTCCTAAAGAGATTCTGCAAATCGACTTCCACAATGGCCAAGAATGGCATTGGCCACTCTATGAATCTAAATTGCTCTGGCGAATCCACGTGATTCTTCCTCCTCAAGTAGTTTCAAGAAAGCATCCTCAATTCTAGAAGTTGAGGAGTTCATCGATATCAGATCTAGATTGCACTCCACTATCAAGCCTAACACATCTTGTATGGCTTTCAATGTAGAAGTATCAGAAACGAAACTGATCTCTATAGTGAAGTTTCCCCTCCTTTCAAAGGCAGCCATGCCCCCTATCGATGCCAGCCTGTCACAGAACGTATTCAAATCCCCATCAAGCTCCAACCGGAGGACATTGCTTTGGATGTGCTTCTTCATCTCCTTGATGGAACCTGAGTAGATCAGCTTTCCTTCGTTTATTATACCTACATGGGTACATATTCTGTCGATATCGCTCAGAATGTGAGATGACACGAAAATTGTCTTCTCCTTATCTAGCTCCTCGATTAGGTCGAGTGTTGATTTTCTCCCAGCTGGGTCCAAGCCGGATGTAGGTTCATCAAGAAGAAGCAAATCTGGGTCGTTCATCAGAGATGCGGCAAGTCCTAGGCGGGTCACCATGCCTGTTGAGAAACCCTTTACCTCTCGGGAGGCACTCGGAAGGAGTCCGACAGATCTTATGAGTTTTGAAAGCCTTGAAACTCTCTGATCTTTTGATAGGCTGAAGAGTTTGCCAACGAAGTCAAGGTAAGTTATCGGTGTCATCTTGTTTGGGAGCTTTGGATCGGTTGGGAGGTATCCAATCCGCTTTCGCAAATCGGCTGAGTTCATGTTCATTTCCTCCCCAAAAACCTTGATGCTTCCTGCAGTGGGCATTATCAACCCAAGCAGCAATCTTATCACGGTTGTTTTGCCAGCTCCGTTGGGACCAAGAA
>JAUWOA010000171.1 GCA_030612365.1 Candidatus Thorarchaeota archaeon | reverse complement strand
ATAAATTCCGAACAAGTATGGTTACGATGGGTCGAGTTTACATATCCTATGAATTCTCGCACCGACCCTATTCACAAGGGAGCTTTCACGCAATCCAATCGTGTTTCCAGATTCCCGAATTCAGCAAATGCGTTTCCGATTGTCTGAAGCTTAAGCAGAATATCCTCGGGAATTCCCTGACTTATTCTGAAATCCGGCCAGTTTAGTCTCTCAATTTCGGTGGATTGAAGCTCTAGGCTAGGGCAAGCATCCTTGACAATCAGCACTAACTCGTCCAGAATACTCTTTGCGACCTTGCGATTGTGAACTGGCAGAATCCAAGACGAATAGGATACTGGAATCAATAGGAGTACCGCGAACACAATGAAACCTATGCGCGATAAGGGGATGATAGGACCGACGATGTCAACGAAATCCAGCCATCCCAATAGGAATGTGACAATCGGCAGTACATGCAGTGCAATAGCAAAGATGACATACAATACGATTGCCACTGAAAGAATGTCAATCATATGTTGGATCTTCCGTGCTTGTTCTAATTTATCAGCATCTGGCATAATGGTCCCAGCGACTAGTTGGGATGCTCCTTCTTCACCCAGCTCGTACAAAGACACTACTCCGTCATCTTTGATGAGATGATAAATTGCATTGCTCTCATCAGACCGAGTCTTATGATACCCGTTTTCACAAAGGCGTTCAACAATCTGTTCTACGGGTATATCGCTTCCTTCAAGCAGGAAAAAGTGTCTTCTGTCTGTAATCATTGGTTCCATTGCCCAAAACTTGCTCATCCCACTCACACACCAACCAATGAAGCATCATTTATGAAATTTGACCTTCTTAGCTGACTAGTATGAACAAGATTGGTCTGGAACACCTCGGCATTATCAACAGTTTCTATGGCATTGCGTCTGTCTGTGATACGTCCCCCTGAGCAATACTTTATGAGAGAGTGGCTATCTCAAAGGGCTACGTGGTGGAGATTCGATGAAAGGACTGAAAGACCCGTCTATACGCGATTTCGTCTATGTGCACCTTCTCTTTGCGGCAGTGGCTGCAGCAGTTCTTCTCACCCCAGCCATGGCTGGAATAAGTGCACGAATGCTTGTCGTGGTCATCGCGTACAATGTAATGATACCACTTGTAGCATTGCAACGGGGTCACACGGAATGGGTCAGAATCTGGCTTTTCGCATTCGCGCTAAGCATTCTCCAAATCTGGCCAGCGGGGTACCTCTCTGCAGAGCTTGGTGTTCTCGCGTTTCCAGACGATATCTTTCTCATGATTGGAGCTGTTCCAGCCTATATGGCGGGATTCTGGGCGATTCCCCTATTCACCATCATATACGTTGGTCAATTCGTTCAGAAGCGATGGGCTGACAAATGGGTTTTCGCTATTGTTAGTGCAATAAGCCTAGCGATTTTCGGAACCGCCGAAGCAACCTTGTGGATGCTTCCAGTGTGGTACGCCGTAGGGGTTGCGATGATCGGCCATGTAGCAGTCTATATCATCGTCCCGGACATAATTCTTGGGCTCTCAACCTACATTACCTTTGACATTATCCGAGAGCGCCCCCTGTGGATGATAGCTATTGCAGCGGTCCTTGTGATGATTCTTTATCTCGGATGCGCAGTTCTCTCCTTCTTCATGATAGAGCGTGTACTGCTGGGAACCTAGGAATCCGACACCCACACGTCCGAGAACCTGCTAATGGCAAGGCTTATCGGACACGCACACTAAGCTCCTGCTATCAGAATAGCGGCTGGGAATGAGAAATGGAGTTTCCAGAAGGTCTTAGATTCAGCGACAACGAGAAGGTGCGAGAAAAGATCGTTTCGTTCATCAGGGATTACGTTCAGAAAGCGGGCGTAGACGGTGTGACCCTTGGCCTTAGTGGAGGAATAGATTCAGCGCTCGTTGCCACTCTGGCCGCTCAGGCGATCAGTCCATCCCGCGTGCATTGTATTCTGATGCCGGTTGATGCCAAGAAAGATCAACACTTCAATGACGCCAAGGAAATTGCAGAGTCACTGGGAATCAATTACGAGATATTTGAACTGAAGAACGTCATCAAAGCTTTTGACCCGCTAAAGCTTCAAAAGGTAGCTCTTGGCAATTTGATGGCAAGGGTTCGGATGGTTGTCTGGTATGGTAAGGCCAATCAGAACAATCTGCTTGTTCTGGGAACGGGAAATAAGAGCGAATTGATGGTTGGTTACTTCACCAAGTACGGGGACGGGGGGGCGGACATTCTGCCCATAGCAGACCTGTACAAGGTCAATGTGCGTGACCTAGCTAGACATGTGAAAGTTCCGGAGCATATAGTCACCAAGGTTCCGACCGCTGGACTTTGGGCAGGTCAGACGGATGAGGGAGAGATTGGTGTCACCTATGACGAGATAGACACGATCCTGTTCCTTCACATTGAGGAGGGATACAGTCCCGATAGAATCAAGTCCTACGGTGTTGACTCAGACAAGGTGGACCGCATCTTAGGGATGATGGCGAGGTCTCAGCACAAAAGAAACCTGCTTCCTAGGGCCATCATAGCAAGGAATCTCTAGGATCAGTATCATTAGAGAAAAGAGTGGAGTTGGTGGCATAAAGCCACCATCCATATGAAAATCACACGAGTTCATTTCATTGTCTTGACCCATTCATAGACTGGTGCGCACATCTTCTTCATGCGCTTTTTCTCTGGGTTCATTAGGCCAGGTTTCCAACTGTTAGCTGGCTCGATAAATGCAGTTGGTAAAGGTTAATAGACAATATCGTGAATTTGGGTCTGATACAGATGCCATTTACAGCGGTCGTTACTCGTGAGGAAAAGTTCTACGTAGCTCTTGCTCCAGATGTAGATGTGGTAAGTCAAGGAGAAGCAATAGAAGAAGCCCTTGCTAACCTCACGGAAGCCCTTGAACTGTATTTTGAGGATGAAGATGCAGCTATCCCATAAGTTTCAATCTTGACTAGTCTTCAAGTACCTCTGTATCGCCGCAACAAATTCTGGAGCATCCTCTAGCAAGAGATCTATTGACTCCCATATTATGCTGAAGTCAACATCAAGATATTGATGCACCAGAATATTCCTCATAGCGACTATTTGTTGCAGATTTGAAGATAGGTTGTCTGAAATGACATGGTTCGTTGCAAGAAGTGCGATTGTGCCCCGGTAAGTATCAGTGATTCCCCAACGTTTCTGAGCTACAATATGACTGCAGATATCTATTATAGACTGTGCAATCGTTTCGATTGCCTTTGCTGTAGATCTCAGACTCTTACCATCACTTAGAAACTCATTGAACTTCTGTTTCTTGATAATTTTCAGGAATTCTACTTCTTCCAGAATCATTGCTAACCTTCGTTCGACAACAACTGAATCAAATCCCACATCAACTACCTCCTAATGTGTCCCTGAGAAATTGCCGCTCAAAGTATCTATAATCTGGATAGTAGATGAGTACTTCTTCAATGAAATTAGACCAAGAATCTCTCTCCTTGTGGAATATAACAACTCCATCTTTTGCTATGCGGTAGCGCAGAGCCCAGTTGGAATCCTCTACAAGAA
>JAUWOA010000092.1 GCA_030612365.1 Candidatus Thorarchaeota archaeon | reverse complement strand
GAGCTTGTAGTCTAATTAGTCAAATCCTCTGAAACAGGAGATTCTGAATGCCCCGGCTGTATGGACAGTTTTAAAACCAGTGACCGGCCGCCTTCAGTATAGCAGTCTAGACCTGTAAGGTGATACTAGATGTCTGAAGTTGCAGCGTTAAGAGCATTTAACCGCGAAATTGCAGCGGTCATGGGCGCGACAGTTGATGTCGTGCTGAGCAATGGTAAGAAGTACACAGGCACTCTGAAGGGGTTCGATCAGAACTCACTGAGCATAATCCTATCCGATGTGGTCGACCACGGAGATGAATCCAAGACTCCAAAGATCTTCATCTATGGCAAAAGCATAGTGTCATTCTCGGTTGCTGAAATTGAGATGAGCCTCGAAGGCTTGGCCAGGCAGCTTGAGAAGCAGTTTCCACCCGGTGGCGTTCGCTATTATGCAGACACCGGCACGGTGCTGGTCATGAATAAAATCAGGATAACCTCAGAAGGCGTCGATGGAACAGGACCCCTCTATGAGCGTGTGAAGGAAATCGCAGATGCTTGGCTTGAAGAACACGGTCTTGCATGATTATATGATATGCACAAGATAATGCCAATGCGATAAATCTTCAGCCAAGTCTAGTCCAAATAAGGTCTACAACTCTAGCGTCAGACATCTCAAACAGGTTCGCGCTTTCTTTCGAAGATTTTTCGAAGGCCCAACTCCTCGGCGTTCTTCTTTGGCAGTTCGAGTTTATCCTTGCGTCCGCGTCCTGCAAGTCGTTTCTCAAGGGGCTTAAGGCGTTCCTCCCAGGAAGGCCGGCGTGAAAGCGATGGTGCTTTGCTAACATCATGAATTTTTGCACGGACCCCGCGTGGGTCGGGAATGGTTTCATGTGCTGAAATGACTCCAAACTCTGCCAGACGCCTGGTGGCTGTAGCTATTCCAGATTCCTCTTTCGAACGTGGCAACAGCTGTGGACTCTTGACCCCCGTGAGTATGAGCATAACGCGAAGTACTCCACTCAGTCGGGGATCTACCCTAGCGCCCCAGATTACATTTGCATTCGCACTCATCTTCTCAGAAACTAACTCGCCGACATTGTTCGCCTCAGCAAGGGACATATCCGGACCGCCCGTAATGTGAATCAGAGCGCCTGTGGCTCCGCTCCATTCTACCTCAAGCAACGGGCTAGTTAGTGCATTTCGTATTGCAGACTCGGCTCTATTCTCGCCTGTTGCCTCACCAAGGCCAACTAATGCCACCCCTCCGTTGCAGATTATTGTGCGAACATCTGCATAGTCAAGATTGATCAGACTTGGCATTGTGATAGTTTCAGTTATGCCCTTGACCATCCCGGCCAAGACCTCATCAGCAACTCCGAATGCCTCCTCAAGCGGAAGGTCCGGAACAAGTTCCATCAGCTTTTGATTATCGATAACGACTACTGTATCGGCGTTCTCTTGTAGTCTGGCCAATCCCGCATTTGCCTTGTCAATGCGTGTCCGCTCCAGCTTGAAGGGCATGGTGACAACGCCAACGACTATCGCGTCGTTGTTCTTAGCAATCTCTGCGACTACAGGCGCACTTCCAGTACCTGTGCCACCACCGAGACCTGCAGCTATGAAAACTAGGTCTGCATCACGAAGAAGTTCCGTGATTTGATGTGCTGATTCTTCCGCCGCTGCTTGGCCGACATGGGGATAGCCACCTGCACCAAGACCACGGGTGATTCTCTCTCCAATCAGGAGCTTCCTGTGGGCGGTTGTAACTGCAAGGTGCTGCTTATCGGTGTTGATGGCCACACATTCTGCGCCTTGAATACCAATAGTCATCAAGCGCTTGATTGTGTTGTTGCCGGCACCGCCGCACCCAACGACTACAATCCGAGCCTGCCCCATATCACGAGTCGTTAATGATGACCTCTCTCCGCGACTGTGATCCCGTGCAGAGTCAATCCACGATTTCACTGTCCTATTGCCTCGCTTGTCTCTTTTCGGCCAATCGTGCCATGCTCCCAGAGTTCGCGTTTCAGCAAATCACGTATAGCAATACGGATGACCTCCGAGCGATTAGGATAGAGGTTCTTGTCTATCAGAGCCTGGAGATCCGATACATATCGTTCAGGGAGATGCACAGCAATCAAACGCATAGAAGGTCCTCTGGATTGAGGAGATATTCGCGAGATATGAATGTGGATATTACAAGGGCAGCATCGTGGATGGCCTAATACTATTTCAACAGCAAAGGCGAAGAGAACAAGAAGAGAGAGGTCTTCAGTTCTACTTCTTTCGGCCAGTTCTTCTAGCAGCTATGTTGCCGACTTTCCGGCCAGGAGGTGCATGTCTACTCACAGTGCTTGGTCTGCCGGGAGATTGATGAGAGCCACCACCATGCGGGTGAGAGCAAGCGTTCATTGCTGCCCCTCGTACCACCGGCCATTTCCGGGCTTTTCCACGGACATGATGGAAGACCGCACCAGCCTTCAGGAAAGGTTTCTCTGGGCGACCACCACCAGCGACAATACCAATCGTGGCCCTGCACCGCGGACTGAATATCTTCTGACGGCCGCTTGGCAGACGTACCACTGCTTTTGATTTATCGATGGAAACTATGCTTGCAGCCAGACCAGATGAACGCACGTATTTGCCACCATCGCCCGGACTGCCCTCAATGTTGTAAATCGGGGTGCCTTCAGGAATGTATTCCAGCATCAGTGTATTGCCATTGGCAAGAGCGGCATTCTCACCGCACACGATTGCTTGACCTACTTGAACGCCCTCTGGGGCCATTATGTAATGAAGTTTGGATTCACCTTCATACTTGATTTTTGCGAGAGGCGCACCTCTACCCGATTCGTGGAGCAAATCCATGACTTGACCTACGTAGGTCTTGTCAGGAGCCCACTTGGGGTGTTTCGCAGGCGCGATTTTCAGATGTCGTGGGGATCGCCACTGAGTGGTGCCTCTGCCCTTGCGCTGAACAAGAATTCTTCTACCCATTTTATGGCCTCCTTAGAATATCCCCAGTTGGGTTGCGACATCGGCGGCACTGTACTCCGGTGCCAGTCGCACGAATGCTTTCTTTGTTCCGTCAATCATAATCAGTGTGTTGACTTTCTCTACAACGACATCGTAGAGAGATTCTACAGCCCACTTTATCGTATTCTTGTTAGCCTTACGGTCTACAAAGAAGACGAGCTTGTTGTGTGAGTCGACTGCTTCAAGAGATGCTTCAGTCACTACTGGTCGAATAATTACTTGATTTGGATCTCTCATCTCATATCACCTCACAGAAAAAGCTCCTCCGTACCTAAGCGGTCGATTGCTGACTTGGTCCAGAGCACAAGGCGGCCAGGATGAGTTCCTGGAGCCAGAAGATCGGCATTCAGCCCATGTACCTCAACAACGTCCACACCAGGGAGATTCCGAGCTGCCAAGCCAACCCCCGAATCTCGACCTACTACAACGAGGAGGGATTTCGGTGTCTTCATCTTGCGACCTCGCATTTTGCCTTTTCCGGCTCGAATGCCCCGGCCCTTTACTGCACGGGTGAGATCTTCGCCCAATCCAAGAGCAGAAGCAATTGATCGAAATTTCTTTGTGGTTTCCAAGGATTCGAGTTTGTCACTTACAATAAGTGGAAACTCTGGCACAGATTCAACCTTATGACCTCGACCGCTAACAGTCTTGCGAACTGCGGTTGCGGCAATTGCTGACCGTATTGCGAGTCTGTTCTCCTTCACATTTATTCTCTCAATGATTACCTTTCTAGCCTCAGGAGGATGGGCTACACGTCCACCAACAGTTCCGGGCGCGAATGCGGCCTTATTGGCTGCACCGGTGCCGCTACCTTTTATTCGAGGCATTCTTGACCTGCCATGTCCGGTTTGCCAGCTCTGAGATGTATTCTTCTTCCCAGCCAGCTCATCGACGCCGTGTGGCTGCCTTCTGCGCGATTGAACAGCGAGCACGGCCCTCTTGATGATATCAGGTCGGTACGGTGTATCAAATTGTGACGGGAGCTTCACTTTCTCTCCGCCCTTTCCCTTCAACGAGTATATTTTTGCGCTTGCCATGACTTGTCATCCTCCCGCTACTGTTTCGACACAGTGCTAATGTAGCTGACTTTCGTCACCATTCCCTTGTGTGATGGCTTGGGGCGAATAGCAAATCTGAGGCGGACTGGTCTCTTCACCGTACCGGGCACAGAACCCCATAGTATGACATAGTCGCCACGCACTATTCCATAGTTCACGAAACCGCCTGAAGGTGTGATTTCTTCACCTCGTTCACCGATCCTTAGAACTTCGTTGTTGAAGCTGGTGCGCGAGTGAAAACCTGTTTGTCCGGGCCGTGGAACACTGTACCGAATGTTGGAGGGCGTCCAAGGGCCGATGCAACCCACACCACGCTTCGTCTTTCGTGACTTATGTTGGAGTATTCTGATGCCCCAACGCCGCACGGGACCTTGGAATCCATGACCCTTTGTCACAGCAATAGTATCAATCAAGGTTCCCTCGTTCAGGATGTCAGCGACACGTACGTCAGCGCCAAGTATGCCCTTTGCGTATTCAAATGCATCCTGCACAGATGATGCGCCTACCTTGTATTCCATAATATCGGGCTTCTTCTTGGATACTCCCGCTAGTCTGGGTTGGGTATGAACCAACATGCGAATCTCAACAAATGATTCGAGCTTGGACTCGAACTCCTTCATCTTGGTCTTATGATCGTACTTCTTCGGCAAAGGTATTGCCTTTCGAAGATCTTCAGAGAGATTGTCCGCCATTACCTCCACGTCCAGTTTCAGGCCGTAGGGGGTAGTAGAATAGCCACGCATTGAGAAGGGCTTAACCGGTGGCGTATCAATCACCGTGACTGGCATTATCTTCTCTTGGCCTAGGTAGGGACTATTGGGATGTTCTATGGTGTAAACTGCATGGGTCATCCCAGCCTTGTAGCCAACAAAACCCAGCAATCGTGGTTCTTTGCCTTCCCACGATGGCCAATTCTTGATTCTGGGCACAAACTTAGGGGCTCTACCTCGAGGAAGAAAAGCGAGGCTTCCTCTTCTTGGGGCATGCTTCTTTCTGTGAGCCATATGTAATCACCTGTAGTTTTGCAGCTCAGTCTTCAACAATACTAAAATCATCGTAAATTGTGGACTGTGCTATTCTTACTACAACGCGCGCAAAACAAGAGTTGGTTTTTAAAACTTACCCACCGACCAAACCGCACAGGAAGCAGTCTACTGGGAGCTCCCAGGTCCAGAATCCATGATGCTCTGCTCTCTGAGGCGCTGAACTCTCTGGGAGACCATTAGGATTTCTCTCTACAACGCAGTTTTGCTGTGGCTTATTATGTTCTCTCCAAAGGCAGGTTTCCATCTGTTTCATTGATGGTAGCCAGGCTTTGCAACCTGATTACCTACGGCATTATTGAGAAGTGTGAGACTAGTCAGTATTGCTTCCTCAAGCCGTACTGTTTCAGTGCCTTGTTGAGGCACTGTATTGACCCAGAAGTCAATATGCTCCTTGAGAAGAGCCTTCTCCTCGCTCAGCAGCTCACTTACCCCATGGCGGGGACCACCAAAGACTGCCAGCAAGGATTTGGTCCCAGCAACTGTGGACTTGATCTGGCCTTCGAGTTTGCTGTAAGGAGGGGCGTGTCTAGAAAGAGCAATACGAGTTACCCCTACGGAGTCTTTGAGAAGCGAAACCAAATCGCCCGCCTTATTGGCCTCAAATCCATAGTACTCTTCGATATCGTCCCGCTCGATAACCTCTAGGCGGAGTCGAGGGGCTGCCTTAACAACCTGGAACAATGCAGGTCTTTTCCCCTGTAGACGATGCGGATAGTCAACAAGTTCCTTCAGACCCAAGTCAATCTTCCCAGGCCTTGCTTGGGCGCCCCAACGCACGTCTCCAACCGATAGGTCCGAATGGTCAGCTGACAAGGGATGACTGCGGGTTCGCAGCGGGGGAAGTAATCCAGCAAACTTGAGTGTAGGAGAATGGGGAAACACTCGTCGACGCAAGTATTGAGGGGTATCCATGAATCGCAATAGTTTCAAGAGTAGTGCTGAGTCGTGTTTCTGGCTTGTCGACAACATCCCGGTTGCATAGACGAATACCCGCTCCACGCGGAAGATGGCAAACGCCCTCCCCATACGTCCGATTCTGATTGTCTTCTCTCTGAGATCAGAACAGTCACGAAGTGCTGTATCCGGAATCGCTACATCTAGTCCCAACGATATGCCTCCTAGAGGTCAAGTGTGAACCATAGAGATGTCCTCTCTGGAGAACGATCAATCCTCATATCGGCATATGTCATGGCCTTCACCTCAGTTCGAGTGTCATGGCGCTGCAGGTCGATTTGCTCACCAAATGCGCTTCCTTTGAGATGATATCCAGCAGAAACCGCTGATATTTCATGCACCTTGAAACGTGAATAGAACTGAGAATCAATGTCTATGAGAGATATGAGTCGACCAACCCATTCAACCAAGAGCTCCTTCATGTCGATCCCCTCAACGGAGATTTCGACTGACTCATTCGGTCTAACAGTTGTGGTGTCAAGAATCACCTCGAAGGACGCAAGTGCAGCTTGCTCGAATGCCTCCTCAAGCGTTGGTGCCCAACACTCTATGGTGATATCTGCTGTGTGCTCATGAAATTTGAAGCCGCGCTCCAAATCTGCACCACTCCTTCTGCTCGTGTGACTGCATGAAGCTTAAAAGGGGTTCCTAATGGAAGTAGGGCTGCCTGAGCCATTTCAATACTCAAACAAAAAAGCCGAGGTAGCCAAGCCCGGATTACGGCGCTGGTCTTGAAAATTGGAGTGTTATGCACTCCTAGACCATGTAAACCAGTGTGCTTAGTCACGCATGAGTTCGAATCTCATCCTCGGCGCCATTACTTACTATGCAAGTTCTTGCTGAGGTACGGACCAGTATCTGTGAAACCAAGAGCATGGTAGTACGGCTTTACGCCAATACCACTATTTACGAGAATTCTATCGGCTCCGAATTCATCTTGTCCAATCTGCTCTGCAGCGGCAATCAGCTTCTCCCCCAGCCCTTGATGTTGCCAAGCATTAGGATCTCGTTCTCCGATGTTCACTACGGGCCCGTAGACTCGCAGTTCTCGAATCATAACGCAATTCTCATCCCTAATTTCAGGCCTATGTGCGTCTTTACTGGGCCTCCTGAGTCTAAGAAAGGCGAATATCACATCAGAATCAGGCTCTTCAAAAGAGATGAAAGACTCAACGCCTCCAGACGCATCGTAATCCCTCCGCACCAATAGAATGGAATCAAAGTCAATATGTTCATCGTTTCTCATCTGGAAATGACCTATCTCCCTGAATCGTATCGTTGGATTCCTCAAATTCAAGGATTTCATTCTCTGATTCACTAGTTCCCGAAGATTACCTACATCAAGTCCGGCCTCAATCTGATGAAGTGGAATGTCACGCTGCATCCGCTGAATTCGAACATACTCGGGCATTTTACTCACTGCCTCGGCAATCAGAGAAACCGTCTGTTCAGTGGCGTAAGGCATGTAATCGCCATTGATCCACCATTCATGCAATTTTGTGTTCTTTGTGACTATTGTAGGGTATATTTTCAGCATATCTGGACAGAAATGTGAATCTTTGAAGAGGGTTTCAAACATCACAAGGTCATCTTCGGGGGAGCTTGTGGGCAGTCCTGGCATCATGTGATAGGCGACTTTCAGCCCACTGTCGCGAAGCAACTTGGTTGCTTGTATCGTGGCCTCAACATCATGACCGCGCTCTACAATCTCTAAGACATCATCTGAGAGTGTTTGCACACCGATTTCGACCCTTGTTGCGCCCATTTCCAGCATATCGTCAAGACTCGCCTCAGTTACCCAGTCGGGGCGTGTTTCAAAGGTCATCCCCACGTTGCGAACTTCTGAAGATGCGTTCAATGCCTTTGCTTCACCCAAGTTCTTACTAGGTATGCCATTCATTGCATCGAGGCATCCCTT
>JAUWOA010000058.1 GCA_030612365.1 Candidatus Thorarchaeota archaeon | reverse complement strand
CGCCAGTTAGACGGAGACTCTAAACGCCTGTGGAGAGGATGTAAGACTTTGCAAATCAAAGATTTGCGAAGCAGCCTCGATGAATCAGGAACCGAACACCATTAGGAGGATGTCCTAGTTGGGTAAGTTTCGGGCAACGGGACCGACTGGGTCCTTACAATCTATGAGATGCGAGTAATGGGTAGATCAGTTATGTATTCTGCCTTGAAGTGTAAGGAATGCGGGATGACATTCCCTCTACAAGAGCTGGCCAAGTACGTGAAGAAAGAAACTGTTGTTTCAATGCTTCGTCAGTGACTGTCTACTCGGTGAACTAGCTGAAGGCAGTCGCACACTCATGGCAGTAGCTTGACCCAGGCCGTGTTTTGGCTCCACAGCTTGGACAACGTTTGGGCACCCGAGACGCTCCACTTCGGGGGTTCAGAACGAATCTACCCTTGCTCCTGATGTTCTGCTGGCCGATTTTGTCAGCATAGAACTCTGTGTAGCCACATTCCGAACATGTGAACGTATCCAATGTGGCTGTGGATAGACCTGGAAGGTCAACTCTGATGTGATTGCCGTCGCCCCCATACACAGTATGTGGTCCCGCTATTCGTGTACTTCCGCACTTTGGGCATGCTCTTGATTTGATCATCTTGACACCTCATATCCACTCCAAGCTCAGGAATTAGGTGGTTTCCCTCGCCCTCCATGCTGTGCGTGCACTTGAAAGGTCATAATCTTTTTGATTGCTTCGACTAGATTTTCATGAAGAAGGGATTCTCAAGTACATCCTTAAGTGTGGCAAGGAACTGACCTGCCGGCGCACCGTCCAGAACTCTATGGTCCACCGCACAGCTGGCCATCATCATGCTCCTTACAGTGATTATGTCATCTATTACTACTGGCTTCTTCTTGATCTGTCCAAGCGCCAAGATCGCGCTCTCGGGTGGATTGATTACCGGGATGAATAGGTCAACTCCGAATGACCCCAGGTTCGAAACAGTAAACGTGCTTTCAGCCAAGTCTTCGGGCTCCAATGCGTTCTTTTTTACCTTCTTTCCAAGAGCCCTTACTTCCTGAGCAATCTGTGTGATTGACTTCTTGTTAGCCGCTTTCACTGTCGGGACAATAAGTCCTTCTTCAGTAGCCATAGCAACTCCGATGTTTATGTCGGAGAACATGCGAAATTCATTTCCAACAAGCGTGGCGTTGAATCTAGGAAACTTCTCAAGGGTGTCTGCAACTGCCTTTACAGTGATATCGTTGAAAGAAACCCGGAATCCGAGCTTTTTCTGAACCTTCTTGTTTATCTCTTCTCTGAGAGCAACGACCTCGCTCATGTCAATCTCAGTGATCATGGTGATGTGAGGGTGCTGCCAGCTCTGAGTCATTCTGCGAGCTATGGTTCTTCTCAGGGGCGTTAGTGTTTTTACGTCGCGCACCTTTCTTGAATCCTCCATCGTCATTGCAGCTGGTTGCGTCACGATGTCCTTCTCTACGATTCTCCCTCCAGGTCCAGTTCCCATAATGAGGGACAAGTCTACTCCGAGTTCCTCAGCTTTCTTCTTTGCTCTGGGCGAAGCCTTGATTCTTCCGCTAGGCAATCTTGTTTCTGTAGCTTGAACTTCTTGCGGACCCGCTGCCTTAGCCGGGGTTGCCGCTGCGGGTACCGATCGTGCGGGAGCAGCTTGTGCGAGCGCATTGAGTTTCTTGGGTCTGATATCAGGTATCTTCTCGCCCTTCTTGCCGATGAATGCGATGGGTTCACTAATGGGGATCTCGTCATTCACGTCACAGAGTATCTTCAGTATGACGCCACCAGCGGGAGCCTCCAATTCAAACTCGTTCTTCTCCCCGAATATCTCGACCACTAGGTCACCTTTCTTGACTGTATCGCCCTCTTTCTTAAGCCATTTCAGAATGACTCCATATTCCATGGCGACGCTCATGCGTTGCATGATCATTGTAGTGACCATAGGTTTCACCTTACACGATTTCGCGTACTGCACTAATGATTCTATCCTTGTCTGGAATGAAGACCTGCTCAAGAGGCGGACTGAATGGAACCGGAGTATCAGGCGCGTTGACCCTCTTGATGGGTGCATCGAGCCAGTCGAATGCCTCCTCTTGAACAATGGCCGCAATCTCAGCAGTTGTTGCCCCGGTTTTCGTTTCCTCTGTCACGAGAACAAGGCGTCCAGTCTTTTTCACTGAATCAATGAGGGTCTTCCTGTCCAGGGGTACCAATGTGCGCGGATCAATAACTTCAGCACTGATTCCTTGCTTGGCCAGCTCGTCTGCGGCCTCAATGGCCTTGTGTACCATGAGGAATGTCCCCCATATCGTAACATCATCGCCCTCTCTGTGAACTCTTGCCTTGCCAAACGGGATTAGATACTCTTCGTCAGGTACCTCCTCCTTTCGGTCATAGACAAGCTTGTGCTCGAAGAACATTACTGGATTAGGGTCTCGGATGGCTGTCTTGATGAGCCCCTTAACATCATAGGCAAAGGATGGTACAGCGATCTTGAGTCCAGGCGTGTGCATAAACCAAGCTTCAAGGCTCTGTGAGTGATGAGAGGCGAGGTTCTTTCCTCCACCAAACACACTCCGCATCACAAGCGGGACTGAGGTCTGTCCTCCGAACATATACCTCATCTTCGCGGCCTGATTGCAGACTTGGTCCATAGCTAGTGTGATGAGGTCTCCGAACATTATCTCTGCAACTGGAATCATCCCGGTGATGGCTGCTCCCAGCGCAGCTCCTACAATTGCGTTCTCAGATATCGGGGTGTCTCGGACTCTGTCATCTCCGAATTCCTCGGCAAGTCCTTTCGTGACCTTGAAAGCACCTCCCCAGTTACGGCCAATGTCCTCCCCCATAATGAAGACTCTCTCATCACGCAACATCTCCTCACGAAGGCCTTCTTTGAGGGCGTCTCTGTAGGTCTTCTCAGGCATCTAGGCCACCTCCGCGAAGACATCATCCAGTACTTCCTGTGGCTCTGGGTATTCGGATTTTACTGCGAAATCAGCAGCAATGTCGACTTCCTTCTGCAGCTTCCTTCGAATGTCCTTGGCTTCTTTCTTTGTCAGCGCTTTCTTCTCCAAGGCAATGTTCTGAATGGTTTCGACGGCATCTTTGCTGAGCCAGAAGTCGACCTCTTCCTTGGGCCTGTACTTAGCCGGATCGAATCTTGAATGGCCTCGCATTCGATAAGTCTGACATTCTATCAGGCTGGGTCCGCCGCCCTCTCTGGCTCTTTTCACAGCCTCTAAGGTGGCTTCGTAGACCTCTACCGCGTTGTTTCCATCCACCACACAGCTTGGAATGCAGTATGCCTCAGCTCTTTGTGCAATGCTCTGACTGGGACAGGTTAGCGTAATTGGCGTACCCATTGCATAGAAGTTGTTCTCGACAATCCAGATCACAGGCAGTTTCCAGATTGCAGACATGTTGAGGGACTCACCGAAAGTTCCGTTGTTTGAAGCGCCATCGCCAAAGAAGCAAGCGACAACCTCCTTGGTTCCTCTCATTTGACATGAGAGCGCAGCACCTGCCGCGATAGGCAGACCAGATGCCACAACGCCTGTGGCTCCGAGGACTCCAGCTTTAAACTCCGTGATGTGCATTGAGCCGCCCTTGCCCTTGCAGGAGCCAGTTCGTTTGCCAAGTAGTTCAGCTAGTGCGGCCTTCATGTCTGCACCCTTAGCAACGACATGACCGTGACCTCTGTGTGTACTCTGAACCCAATCGCTCTTCTTCAGCGCCGCTGTCACTCCAGCCGCCACTGCTTCTTGCCCTAGGTATAGATGCAGCGTGCCTGGAACAAGATTCTCTCCAAAGAGGTCCCAGACCTTTTCTTCAAAGAGGCGAACCTTCAAAGTTCGCGTGTACAAATCGACGAGCTTCTTCTTTGTGACTGCCATTATGGAATCCACCTGCCCGACACAGAGCTTCTGGGCGCCTCCGTTGGTCACACCAGATAAAGGCTTCGAAGCAGATGCCATGAAGGGCTCACTGTGTGAAACCAGAAACGCATCTGTTTATCCACCTTTACTCCCATGCCAAAGTCGCCAGTTCCAGATTAGGAGAATCGCCGCCAGTGGGTAGTCGACGAGTTGGTCCGCCCAGAACCAAGCGTCGAAAAAGCAATACGGAAACACCCAGATGGGTGGGCCCACGTCAGGATAGAAGAGATGCGGTCCAGCGTAGCTGCCCGAAAACGGCACACCCAGGTAGAATAGCAAGCTTGTCGGAAGAGGTCCAATAATCCAGAGCAACGCAAGTGGATTGTGGAATATCATCAGTCGTTTCTTCTCTTCAAGCCGGAACAATGCGAAGCCCAGTCCGTAACCCACTGCGTAGAATGCTGTTTCCGATAGTTCGAGAGCTACCTCCAGCATCGCCTTCGCAGGAATCAAACCATCGTTGATTTTGATAAGGACAGTTTGTGACACAGGAACGACCGCGCCAACAAGGACAGCAACGAGAGCGAATAATATCCAGCGTTTTGAAAAATCTCTGGCCTCCGGGAAGTCATGATGCTTCCAGCCCATCCTAGTACGACCAATCCGTGAATCACACTATTCAGGACATACGCCATCGGGGATTCTTCAAGCATGTCAGAACTGAGAGGGCCAGTGGGAGCATAAACGACTTCACGGCTCCTAAGATTATAACCAGCGCGAGCGCAATGAAGATAACCGACCTTCTTTCAGTACTCATGGATATCGGTCTGCGGCAAACGCACTTAGTCTTTCTTTGGATGTCAAAATCGCCTGTAAAGGACTTCGATAGGGACCCCTTCACATCTGACTGTGAGCGGAAATTCTTGATTTTCAGGAAGAGTTCTTGATAGAAATAAACGTGGCAAAGGAAGGGACAATCAATGAGCCCTTCACTTACCTTTCACTTCGTCAGGAGGAGGTAACTGGTCAACTTTTCTGGGTTCTTGTTTGAACTCGACGCCTTTTTCTGATTCCAACGATTCTGTGTATAGCACTTCGCCTGTAACAATGGCATCACGCTCAATGTATATCGTGCGACCATAGACGCTCTTTACCCTGGCGCGCTCCTCGATTCGGATGTCATCACCATAGAGTGAGTCTGTCCTTGCGCGTTCGCGGATTAGAATCTCCTTTGATTGCACAAAGCCGCTGACTTCTGCCTTCTTGCCAATGCGGAATCCATCTTCGGCATAGGTTTCTTTGGCATCAAGTCTCCCGCCAACTATAATGCGATATGTCTTGATTTTGCCGCCCACCTCTATTCTGCCGCCTACCTTTATCTTCCTTTCACAGGTCAGGTCTGCTCCGACTTCGATCTTCCCTCCGACTTCGATATCATCACGTAAGTGGAGTGAACCATCCACGCGGACTTTCCCGCCCACGTCGATTGTATCGCCAGTCGCGTCGCCATCGATGCCTACACTGCCTCCGACATCGATAGTGCCGAAAGTTAGATCGCCTGATCCCTTGAAGGAGCCTCCCACATCAACCGAGTCCACCTTGGAACCAGAACCAACTCTTGCAGATCCGCCCACGTCAATCTCTTCCACCTCAACAGCTCCCGAGGCCTTGAAGCTTCCACCAATGTTCACCTTGCCAATGCGGCCAATCGTGCACTTACCGGATCCACCGACATCCAGCTCATCGCAATCGATATGGCCTTCAACCTTGACCGACCCTCCGGCGTCCAATCTTTGGACCTCTGCATCACCCACAATCTTGATTGAGCCGCCTCCGTTCAGTCGCCTTGCCTTGGCGTTTCCGCCAACTCTGATTGATCCACCGCCCTTGCCAGAGTCACATGTCAAGTCCTTCCCGACACGCAATGAACTGCCTGCTTCTATGATGCGAGCCTTGGCACTTCCTGTTACCTCCAGTGTACCCTTATTCACAACAGCGCTTTCTTCAACAGTTAGGTCACCGTTCACAAGGATGCGGTCTCTGGTTTTGGCGTCTAAACTATGAGCTCTTAGTGAGCCATCAATCTCTAGCTCGCCCTGCACATACAGCGTCCCAGTAATCACAATCTCGGAACCTTGCTGTGGAATCAAGTATCTACACCTCTTGATTTCAACGTCGCCCTCGACTGTTCCGAGCTCGATGGTTTCTTCGTTTTCAAATCTCAATGTTTCAGCCATTTTTTCTTCATCCTTGGCTTTCTTCCTATGTATAGCACTTGATTTTTAGTATATAAAGCGGAACCACAATAGAGGGTCACAAGATGTGACTATCTCCAAAGCACCCTACATGCCTATGATTGGGTCAGGTATGGGTATTCCTACAAGGCCTGCCATCCTCTTGTATAATTCTAGGTACTGATGTCCTCGGACTGTGACCTTGTAGACCGTCCTACCATCGTCATCCTCATCTTCGAGAAGGCCTCGATCCATTAGCTCTGTAAGGCTAATCTTTGCACGGTCTACTGGCATGTTTGTGGATCGGGCTGCGCGAGTTAGTGGGCAGTGGCCGTAGATATAGATCACACGGATGAGCTCCGCATAGATATCATATCTTGTTCGTTTCAGATGCTCTTTCTTCTTTTTGGCCATCAAACGCAACCGACTCATAGCACACCTCTTGATATAAAAAAGCAGTGAATGTCCGAACTTGGTAAGTACGGCTCAGTAATCCTTTTGACTGATACAACAACTAAATCCGTGACGGGAAGCCAGTGATACTGCGAGTTTTTTTGTTACGACGAGACGTCGGCGAGCATCTATACGGCATGTCATTTGAGCACGATGTTTCGGAGCACTCCGCATCGATGCCCCCTCACATCAGAGCATGCGTCACGCTATTTGGCTCCAGAGAAAGCACCGCACATGATCGTGCCTACACGCTAGAGCAGGATGATTTGGTCTGGGTTTACATGTTCTTCGAAATGTTTGCAGTTGTAGTGTCAACGACTAAAGGCGAGGATATCCCACGCCTTCGGAAGCGAATGTTCTCTCTTGGCAAGGCTTTTGCCAAGTCGTACGGGTACATAATATCATCCTGGAGTGGCGACATGGGTGATATCGAGGGCGTTGATACGCTTGTAGACCGATATATGCGTCTCAATCTAGATCTTGGAAGCGATACTTTGTCTAAGATTGAGGGCCTAATCAACACTATTCTTGAGAACTACGATGTAGCCTACGCCGGAGTTTTTGATGCGGGAGGAGACCTTCTCTCGGGCGATATCCCGAACAGTCATATCCAGAGCATCCAAAATGAGATATCGGCCGCAGGAATCGATTCCGGAGTGGAGATAATGCCACATGCGATTGATATTCAAGGCCATAGTGTGCAGATGCTCAGGGTAAGCTCTCTATCGATTGCTGTAGCTGCCTACCGTGACGAAAGCCGGATGGCAGCCGCAAAAGCAGTGAGCGAGATTGCGCAAGCACTTCACGAAACAATGGACTAGATTACGTAATCGCTAAATGGTAGATGACCTGCATACGGATGAGTGATTGCTGATGGATATGGCTACTGAAATCATTGCGACTGCTGAGAAGGATATAGAGCAAGCACTCTGGCAGAGCGTTCGAGATAATGACAACGACAAGGCATTGGCTGCCTATCACAAATCGCGAATTAAACTAGTGTCACTAACCAATCTATCTGAAGCGGAAGAGAGGAACAGGAATCGCGTTCTCGCTTACTGCCTAATGCGCATAGACGATGCATTATTCTCCAAGGGGGATATTGCAGACGCCGTGAATCGAACGCAAGAGGCATTGAGCTTAGCGCAACGTTCCGAAGATGAGGTTCAAATCGCTAGATGTCAATTATTGCTAGGTGCTCGGCTCATGAATCAGGGAAAGATTGCGGAGGCGGAGGAACATTATCGCGGGATACTCACGACTCACCTAGACAGTGAAGATAAGGATCTAATCCAGGTGGTTGGGTGGACCTTGATAACAAGGGGGCATCTATTGAATGCTAAAAGCCTCCATGACCAAGCACTCTTCGTACTTCTTGATGCAGAGAGTCGACTGAAGGCCATCGATAACTTCGCGGGCATTGCCGCCGCGAACGAACTTCTGGTAAAAGTGTACTCGAATCTTGGATGGTCAGATGATGCTCAGAAATGTCGCCGAATGGCCATCAAGTATAAGGAGAAGGCAAAACGCGAGCAGAGGTGAGCGTTCAAACAGAGAGGGCATCTCGCAACACGGTACGAAACAAAGAAGTACTATGCGGCACGCGTAGACTTTGTCAATGGACGTGAGGTTTGCTAAGCAATGATTGTCGGCATCTGCGGTTCACCCAAGAAGGAACGTTCCAACACTCGATACCTGCTTGAGAAGGCGCTCGAAGCGGCTTCAGGTATTCTTTCAGAGGGCAAGACAAAGCGCGCAACAACTGTTCTGCTTAACATAGGTGATTTCGAGATACGACACTGTACAGGATGCGACACTTGTGTGAGAAAGAAGCCCTGCCCCGAGAGTGAACATGATGACATGCACAAGATTGAGGAGAAGATACTCAAGGCGGATGGAATAATCATCGCTGCTCCGTCATACTTCACTGCTGTCCCTGGCGTGCTGAAGGATTTCATAGACCGCTCGAGACCGATGAAGATGTTGGATCATCAGCTGAAGGACAAACTCTTTGGTGCTATCACTTATGCCGGTCTTCGTTACGGGGGACAAGAACACGTGATTGACTACCTCAATAGATACGCTCTAGGACAGGGGATGATTGTCATTGGAGCTGTCGGGAGTCCAGTAAGAGATGGCACCTTTGGGTCAGGAAGTATGCAGACGGATGAGGGTGAATGGAGGTCCGCAAAGAAGGACCAGCTGGCAGTTGAGGGTAGTCAGCAGCTTGGCTGTCGAATGGCTGAGCTTGTCAAGAAATTGAAGTGAAACGAGGGAATGTCATGGTGAAACCAGACATAGGCGGCAAGGTTCAGGTATACACTGGCAATGGCAAGGGCAAGACGACTTGCGCGTTGGGCCTTGGCATGAGAGCAGCGGGTCACGGGCTTGACGTGCTCATGATCAGCTTCATGAAAGCGAAAGTCGCCGAAAGGAGCGGAACAAACGAGATAAATTACGGGGAGTTCAAGACCATCGAACAGATTCCGAACTTTACAATCATCCCTGTCGGTCGCGAAACCTTTGTCGACAAGGATAACCCTGATCCTGTAGATATCAAGATGGCCCAAAATGGCTTGAAAATGGCGCAGGACGCGCTTGCGGAACACAAGTGTGATGTTTTGATTCTTGATGAGATCAACGTGGCAGTGGAGTGGAACTTGATTTCCTTGGATGACCAGTTGAGCCTAATTAAAATGAAACCTGCAGATGTCGAGATTATCATGACCGGTCGCTATGCCAGTGAAGAGATTGTTGAGGCCGCAGATTTGGTCACCGAGATGAAAGAGATCAAACACTACTTCGAAACGGAAAAAATTCTAGCTCGGAGAGGATTCGAGTTCTAGTTCAAAGGAGCCTTGGAAGCGCCCGTATCCCTTGCAGAATCGAACAGTTAATATTGTGCTCGAAAGAGCTGGTCATTTGTTCAGGAGGATAACTTGGTGGGTGACCAGGGTTCCATTAAGAAAGCGAAGAAGAGCTGGGAATCAAGCAAGCTCTCCAACCAGAAGCAGTGGCGAGATGAGTTTGTTTCGACCTCAAGCAAGCCTGTTAGGGTGATCTACACTCCACTAGACATTCCTAATCTCGATTACATGCGGGATCTAGGATTTCCCAGTCAATATCCGTACACTCGCGGCGTTCAGCCTTCGATGTATCGGGGCCGGATTTGGACAATGAGGCAATTCGCCGGCATGGGCAACGCAGAAGAAACGAACCAACGTTTCAAATTCTTGCTCGATCATGGTCAGACAGGACTGAGTGTGGCTTTCCATCTGCCAACAATCTATGGACGGGACTCTGACCACCCATATGCTCTCGGTGAGGTTGGAAAGCTTGGTGTTGCCATTGACACGGTCAAGGACATGGAGATACTACTTGATGGACTTCCTCTTGATAAGGTCACTACCTCAATGACGATCAACGCTCCTGCTTCGATACTCCTCGCCATGTACATGATTGCCGCTCAGAAACAGGGAGTTACTCCGGCCCAGATTGGAGGGACTATTCAAAACGATATTCTAAAGGAGTACATGGCCCAAAAATCATACATCTACAGTCCTGAGCCATCGATGCGAATCATCACAGACATCATGGGTTATTGCGCGAAAAACATCCCCCGCTGGAACACCATCTCCATCTCGGGCTATCACATTCGGGAGGCTGGTTCGACCGCAGCCCAAGAGCTTGCATTCACATTAGCCAATGGATTGACGTACGTACAAGCAGGCATTGACGCGGGGCTAGATGTAGACGTCTTCGCTCCCCGTCTATCATTCTTCTTTAATTCCCATAATGACATATTCGAGGAGGTCGCGAAGTTCCGAGCCGCACGCCGCATCTGGGCGCGCGAGATGAAGGAGCGATTCAAGGCGAAGAAGCCAAGATCTCTGTGGATGCGATTCCACACCCAGACTGCTGGATGTTCACTGACTGCCCAGCAGCCCATTGTCAATGTTGTGCGTACGGCGTATCAAGCCCTCGCTGCAGTTCTTGGAGGCACTCAGTCTCTTCACACAAACAGCATGGATGAGGCTTTCTGCTTGCCAACAGAAGATGCAGTCCGTGTGGCACTCAGAACTCAGCAGATTATCGCGCATGAGAGTGGAGCGGCCAACACGATAGACCCACTTGCGGGCTCGTACTATATTGAGTCGTTGACCAATGAACTGGAGGAGGAGGCTTACAAATACTTCGATCGGTTCGATGCTATGGGCGGTGTTATCCCCGCCATTGAGAAGGGATTCCCGCAGAGGGAGATAGCCAACGCATCGTACAAGTACCAGCGCGAGATTGAAACCAACAAGCGGAAAATAGTGGGCGTCAATGATTTCGTTCTTGAGGGTGAAGAGATTACAATCCCTGTGCTCAAGATAGACCCTGAGATTGAGAGAACGCAGGTGGAACGTACTCAGAGAATCCGGAGAGAACGTGACAAGAAGAAGTTCGAGGAAGCTCTCAATGAGCTGAGGAAGGCTTCTGAGGGGACAGACAATGTTATGCCGCATGTCATCAATGCGGTGAAAGCCCATGCTACTGTGGGTGAGATATGTGACGTCTGGCGGGACATCTGGGGCGAATGGGACGAGCCGAAGATATACTAGATGCGAGAGAACATCAGAGCAAAGATCCTATCATTCTGTTTCGTTGAGTTCGTCATGCGCTTGGGATGGCATGCCTTTCTCATCTTCGGAGTTGGGCACTAACCCCTCGATGGGCTCTTCGGGAGATTCCGCAGCTGCGGTTTCCATAACATCGTCAAGTGCCCTCACTGATGGAGTCAGCAAAGCGGCAGTTCCTAGCACGATTGTCGCCACTCCTGACGCAATAAACCAAATCGGAACGCCGTAAACGTCTGCCACTGGTCCAGCAATAACTAATCCAATGGGCATCATCGCAGTGGACCCGGCGCCAACAAGCGCAAACACCCTTCCTTGCTTATCAGCTGGGATTGTTGATTGCAGCAATGCAAGGACGGATCCATTCACAATAGTGCCAAGACCCGCCGCGAGAAAGAATAGAGCTGTTGCTTGGAAGAATGCATCTGGCGGCATCAGACCAATCAGCATATCTAAGATTCCAATCACGATTAGCGCGATAAGCGCTGTAAAAATCCGCCTTCTACCACCTCCCCAAATGCCAAGGAGTATTCCCGAGAGTACCATTCCTATAGCACTTGCTGACTGGATTATTGCCAGATATGTTACATCGCCGTGGAAATGGTTGGTAACAAGAATGGGGATAAGGGCGCCAGCGGGACCCCCCACCAAGTTTAGGAACATTGCCATCACGACAATCAGTAGTATTCCCCGTGTTTTCTTCAGGAAGCGGAAACCATCCATCATATCACCGAGAACAGATTTTTTCACTAATAGGCTCGTTCGCTCAGGCTGAGGAACATTAACGGCTACAAGTGCGCCTATCGCAATGATAGCAGTTACCACATCTATCATCAGGATTGTACTCATCGGAAGCAGAATTAGAACGAGCGCTCCAAGCGGTGGAGCGATTATGCCCGCTGCTCCTTGGAGTGTGTGGTTCAAACCTCCAACGCGTAATAGGTCCTTTTTGGGGACCATCAGACTGGTTGACGCTAGCATCGCCGGCCAGTGGAAAGCACCTGCGGCTGAACCAATGAGCATGGCCAGATAGATATGCCAGATCTCTATGGTCCCAAAGTAGAACATAGCCACCAAGAAGAGAATGCTTAGAGCGATAATCAAGTCTGCAGCAATCATAGTTCTGCGTCTATTCCACCGGTCCACATACGACCCCGCGAAGGGTGCGATCAAGACCTGTGGTAACAATGCCATTATTGTGGCGATTGCGAGCACAGTAGCGGAGCCGGTTTGAAGTGTTAAATACCAGACAATAGTGAATCGCACGAGTCGACTCCCGAACAAAGATACAGCTTGACCGCTCCACAAGATGGCGAACGGACGCAATGACTCGATGGTTTCATCCTTTGGTGGTTCAGACAACATTGTATTGAGTTGCATGTTATTGATAAGATATAATGCGTCTGGTTTGGGAATGAACTAGCAATTGGACTAACTGTCGTCAGAATCCTTCGCTTCACTGGCCTTCAGCCGCCAGCAGTCGATGCAGATCCTGCAGCCAACATACACACTCTTCCCATAGCGATCAATTGTAGAACAGGTTTCGCAGGACATTTTGTAATCCTTCAGCAATAGACAAGATTAGTTCTACGTTGTGTATTCATTGCGCAGCGAATCATCCACAAGAACCGCTACATCCCACTCCCTCTGCATTCCCAAGTGGAACTGACAATGATAGTAGGACAAGAATGGAGAACCCGGCTCAAACACGCCGGGCTCTCTTCAAGATTGCGTTCTTCTTGATTAGATACGACAGGTTCGCATTAACAGGCTAACTTCTCCTCTTCCGCATGTATACAACAATCACAATGAGAATGACGGCTCCTCCTATTCCTATTGCTATTAGCAGAGTGTAGTCTGGGACTTCAGAAGGTGGCGCCGAGTCCTCAAA
>JAUWOA010000078.1 GCA_030612365.1 Candidatus Thorarchaeota archaeon | reverse complement strand
TCGTCTGTACTAACAGTAACTAGCCCTTCAATTCGATCCCCCGGAAGATATGTCTTCTTCTCAAGATTCAGAGAGATTTTTCTCATCCTTGCGCTGTTCCCCCTCGCTCTATGCTCCTTCGGATTCAGAACCCGAAGAGATTCAAGTATTTCTGCTCAACGTACTCCAAGAATGGTTTGGCCGTGAGCTTCTTTCCTGTTACATGCTCAGCCAAATCACCAGGGTCATATAATGATGCGTGATGCTGGATGTTTTCAGCAAGCCACTTGGTGATAGTGGTTATCTCTCCTGCAGAAACATGGTTCAACCAGTCCGGCATATCCTTGTCAAGTTTCTCTAGCCACATGCCATCGTAGACATTACCCAACGCATAGCTCGGGAAGTACCCATAGAGACCGCTTCCCCAGTGAGTGTCCTGCATGACTCCCTCGGAATCATTCTGAATTTCCAATCCCAAATACTCCTCGTACTTTTCGTTCCAAAGACTGGGCAGCTCTGATACTGTGACCTTGTCTGCGAAGAGCGCTTGTTCAATCTCGAACCGGATTATGACGTGAAGCGAATAAGTCACTTCGTCTGCTTCGATACGTATCTTTGTGGGGCTTACGAGGTTCGTAGTTTTTACGAATTGGTCAAGCGGGATTCCAGAGAAGGCACCGCTTGTGAGTTCGTTCAATCTTGGTAGGTAGAATTGCCAAAACTCAGGAGTCCTCCCTACAATGTTCTCAACAAATCGTGACATTGATTCATGAATCCCGTAGCTAGCTGCACTCCCCACTGGCTGGAATTTCCAGTCGGGATTCAGATTCTGCTCATATAACGCATGTCCTCCCTCATGCAGAATGGCGAAGATCATTGAATTAACATCATCTTCGTGATACTTCACCGTGATTCTAACATCATCGTAATATCCTGTGGTGAAAGGATGCTCAGTTTCGTCGATGCGGCCGCCCGCCTCATCAGAAGTGGTGTCGTATCCAATCAATGTAGCAAGATCGGTTGCTATCTTCCTCTGTGCGTCAATTGGTATTATCTTCCTCAATAGGCTTGGATCAATATCTTTGGAAGCCTCTGCACATTTCTTGGTCAAGGGCACTAGACTGTTTCTTAGTTCCTTGAAAACTTGCGAAACCATGCCAGCTGTCATTCCTCTCTCGTAGTCATCCAAGAGTGTATCGTAGAGCGTCTTGGTTCCCTTGACCTTCATGATGATCTCGGTTTTTTCTCGCGATAGATCAACAAGCTTCTGAAGATCAGGTTCGAACATTTTCCAATCTTGTTTGGCCTTTGCCTTCTTCCAGATGTTTGTAGTAAGCGCCCGCTGTTTGGCCAGTTTAGCTACAAGCTCCCCTGGGACTTTCGTTTGCTCATCATATGCAATACGGACTAGGTATAGATTCCGCTTCTGGACCGCGTTCAGTGAAGATGCCTTCTCAGCTTCACCAAGTATCTTTCCGACCTCTGGACTGGTGAACATCTTATGTATGTGCTTGCTCATAACTGCAAGTTGTTCACTTCTCTGGTTCAAGCCCCTTGGCGGCATGTAAGTTTCAAGGTCCCAATTGGCGACACCCCCGATTAATCCCAACAGGGTTTTTTCTTTCGTCTTAGTCATTAGTTCATTATAAGCATCCATCTTTTAGCACCACAATCTAACAGAGTAGAGCCATTGCCCCTGATTTCCGGCTGCGCTTAGTGTTATCATTCTTCCGGAGAGGAAATTGGATGTTTGCTTGCTTGTTGCGGGACATCACCCCTTGAGAGTCCACCATTAATGATGACAATGCCAATTATCACCAGAGCAAGGCCAATGAAGAATGTCCAATGAATAACCTCGCCAAGTATCAACATAGAAAGCAAAACGCCAAAAATCGGGACAAGGTTGATGAACACTCCTGTTCTTGTTGCTCCTAGTTTGTTGATCGCATCGAAGTAGAATAGGAAACCCAGGAATGTTACGAAAATACCGAGGAAGAGAGTATTTGCCCAGAACATCCAGTCGTACATTGCAGGAAGTGCCCAGAAGCCCTCCGCAACGGCACCGATGCCGAATAGGATTGTTCCTACAAACACACCTCCTGCAGTAACTTCCATAGACGAAATGGATTTCATGGCCGCTTTTCCAATTGAGGAATACAAGCCCCAAACCAGCATAGCACAGACAATCAACAGGTTTCCCACAAGGTACTCGATGTGGAAATTGAGCAACACTTGGATCCCAATAACAAAAATGATACCAAGAAACGCCAAGAGGAAGCCACTGTATCGCCACTTCTGGTCGAGTCGTTCCTTGTGGATGATATGTGCGAATATGCTAACAAAGGCAGGATTGAGTCCGGCAATGAGAGCTCCTTGAGCGGCGGTTGTGAAGCCCATGCCAAAGAGGAAGAACACGCCATAGCCAAAGATGCCCGTGACGCCAAGTAGAATGTACCATTTCAGATTGCTGCGCGAAAACATCTTTCGCAAATTATGTCCTGTAGTTGGCAAGAAGATCAGGAACAGAATGGTCGCAAAAAAGAATCTGAAGAACCCAATGGTGAGAGGTGGAGCGATTGTCACAGCGATTTTGGCTGAAACCCAAGATCCACCCCATACAAGCATAGCGAAGACTAGAAGCGCATATGATGTGATGGGTTTCTCAGTCACAGGGTTTCGCCAAGTCATTTTTATGCTCGCCAACTTACTGTCTATTAAAGAGAACGAACTGAGCGTGGAATCGCAAGGCTTAAAACGGTTGTGCAATTAGGTTGCACAAACGCAGTTGAGATGGTGCCGATGCTTAATGACGACGAGCTTGCAGAGATCAGGCGCAGAAAGATGCAATTGATGATGGAGCGGGCACAACAGCCCGCAGTGCTTGAGCCTCTTGCCAATGGGCTTGTCAATGAGCTTACCGATGCGACCTTTTGGCAGGTTGTTGGGAATACCAAGACTGCACTTGTGGACTTCAGCGCGGAATGGTGTCAACCCTGCAAAGCTCTAACTCCTATCCTGCGAGAATTGGCAGTTGACCATAAGGGCAAGGTTTACTTTGGTAAGATGGACATAGACCGTAACAGACGAACCGCAACGCAGTTCAGCATTCAGTCTGTTCCGATGGTCTTTGCTTTCAAGAATGGAAAACCAGCGGGGAGTCTTCCCGGTCTGAGACCCATCAACGACTACGATATGCTAGTAGAGCGGCTCTTGAACTCCCAGACCTGAAAAGCCCCTTTGGCCACTAATGGCTCGCACGTTACCGTCGTAGCTGCAAATGATTAAATACAGAGCCTCTTTCGATTCGATGGGAGTCGTAGTAGATGATGTCTGCCCGAATGTCTATGCCCGCGCCCATGATTGTCCTGATGTTTGGCTTCTTTCTCACCATCATTGGACCTATGATTGATTATGCCCTTAGTGGGTATGGCTTAGTCCTGCAACTGGTGGGGATAGCTATTCTAGCCATAATCCTCCCGATTTCGATACTCAAGACCAAGAGCAATATGTTCTTCCCACCATTTTTTTCTGCCGTCTTAATGGCGTTTGCTGGTTTCGCCATGATCTTTCAAGGCATCTGGCTTTCATTTCCTCATGGCGATAATCCCCTAGGGACTCAGCTCACTGTGCTTGGCCTCCTCTATATTGCTGGAGGTGCGCCGGTTCTCTACTATTTGAGCAAGCGAAAGTCCAAGAGCAGCCGAACCATGGAAGGTATTCCATTATTCTACGAATCCTATACTCAACCGCCGCAATTCCCAAGGGGATGGGGCTCGGAAACGGTCGTTGAGCGAGAAGTAGTTGAGCGTGAGGTGCTTCTAACACGGAGGATTCCTCCCAAGTGTCACAAATGCGGTGCGGACGTGAATCCCGAAGAAGTCGACTGGATTGGTCCTGATACTGTGCGCTGTACGCATTGTGGCGCATCCTTGGTCGTTAAGACTGAAAGATTGTAAGAGCATTCGCTACTCTTGACAAGTGAAGGAAGTCATGTTGTCAATACTTCCTTGGATGATAGCAGTTGGCATTGCCTTGGCATTCGTAGAGAAACCGTAGTTACCTTTCGCATCAGCGACAACTACACCAGCTTCACTTCCAGTTTTGGCTTCAAACATCGCCATCCCCTTCTTAGCAGCCAAGCCAATGTCCAAACCCTCTTCCACGTACAGTACTATCATCCTTGACAGGGTCACACGCATAATGTGTTCGCCCCAGCCAGTGGCAGTTGCGCCGCAAACATCATTTGCATACGCGCCTGAGCCCATTACCGCAGAATCGCCCACTCTACCAGGTATCTTCTTGGAGATTCCACCAGTTGACGATGTCGCTGCAATTCGACCTTGTCCATCAACCACAACACATCCAACAGTATCCTTTGTCCCACCATCAACTGACTGAGCTAAAACACCTGGTTCTGTTTCGATTCTGTAGCCCTCAGTAATCATCTTCTCGTAGAGCCGTTTAGCGTTGGTTCCGACGAAGAATGAGAAATCCGTCTTCTCCATGATGTATCTGGCCAAAGAAATAGGATTCTGGATTCCAGTGATGGCCGCTACGGATCCGAAGTTGAGCGAGCTGCCGTCCACAATCATAGCGTCGAGTTCCTTAATCCCATCGATGTTAGCGCGAGCTCCAAGACCCGCATTAAGCTTGCCACAATTCTCCATGTACACAGTGCACGCTTCAGCGGCATCGAGCGCGGAGCCGCCATTATTCAGGACTTGAAAGCCAGCTGTAGCGGCCTTTTCGACCTGCTCTAGACCTACTGGTATCCTCTCGTCCTTCCACTTTCCTGCTCCGCCGTGCACAATAATCATTGGGAGTTTCATCTGATGCACCATCAAGTGAAGGGAACTGCAAAGAACTGCTACAAAGGCATTGCTGTATGGTTCATGCAGCTCAGTTGTGGTTGAAGATTGACTCCCGTTCTGGCCAAACGTCAGTGAGTTGACAAACCCCGAATATGTGACTGCAGATCCCTCTATGCTTGAAGAAAGGACAGTTGCATTGGTATCTGCCCCTTTCATACCTTACATTGTATCGCCCGTACCTTGGTGAATGCACGATGTAATGGAACTTCTCCAATCCGCTTTCAACATCTCTCTCACTTCTCGCTAGTTGGATTCGTTTTGAATGACGGAGATAGCTCTGGCTTATTCTGAACTTGTTTCTAACGAGGCGGTCCTTCTCAATCCAATCCGTTATCCAATCAGGTACAGTTACCATTACATTCTCCAAGAGATTTCTCAAGCCTCCAGATATATCATTGGACTCGCCATGCTGTGGTAGTCAAAGTTAAGAATGAGAAAACTGTGCAAATCCTTGGGCGACTATGCGATGAAACATGTGCTGGCGTTATGCCTTATGTTAGTCATTCTGATCATACCGGTACATGCTGTTGACTTCACAGAAGCTTCATTCACTGAAGATGACGTTCAAACGACTGTCTGGATTACGGCCAACACACCATGGTATGGCCCATTTTCTGAGGAAGTGAACATCTCTCTACAGGTAGCTTCACTGGCAGAGAATATCACTACGATAACAGTTACAGAGATTGTACTTACCGTCCATAGGACCGATCCCGGAGGGTCGACGTATACATTGGTATCAGTCCAGATCAAGGAGTTTTCTCCGGCTTTATCTGGTACCGAGTATGCGGCAGCATCCGCTAGCATGATTCTTGACGGATCCCGCACTGGCACAGATTGTTATTTCGCAGTAACGGTAGAGGGAACCTACTCGAATAGTACGGTTGAGGTTCCTTTCCAAGTGTCTTCCCCTGAGAATTTCATCGGACCATTCGTTATAGCGGCAGGTCTTGCTTCTCCACAGCTTATCGTGGGTTTGGTCATAATCGCAGCTGCCACGCTCTGCATCATTGCTGGAGCATATGCCACCAAATGCCCCGGACGGGGGTCCTCCAGAAGAAAACTGCTGGAAGAATGATCCTTTTCGTTGGACTCTTAAGGAAATACCCGCGTGGTTGCCGATAGTTGATTGACAATGACAGTCGAGGAGATGCAATGGGATCTGGCACAGCTTGTGAAGAGCGATGATCCTGACAAGATTGAGAAGGAACTGGACGCAGCTGTGGCCTTGGTGCAAGAATTCCAGGCGAAATACGCTGGTAAGATTGCTAACTTGGACGCAAAAGGTGTTCTTGGATTACTGGAAGAGAGCGATGATATGCAGTTGAAGTTCGAAGGAGCTATGATGTATAGTTTCCTCATGTACCAAGCGAACTCTACCACCGATCTAGCGAAGAAACTGAATGATAAGGTACGTAGAGCAATGATGCTTATTGGGCAGAGCCTTGTTGTCCTTCAGATTGAGCTGGGGAAACTCCTGTCCGAAACCCCAAAGATGGTCGAAGACCCCATTGTAAAGGAGTACAAGCATTACTTGGAGAAGATACTCAGAGAAGTGCCTCATATGCTCTCTGTGGAGCAAGAGCAGCTTGCGATAATTAAGGACAAGAATGGAATACGCGCCTGGCAGATGATTCAAGGTGACTGGCTGTCAACGCGCAAGTTTGACATTGAGATTGAAGGTAAAGTAAAGACAATGTCTTATGGCGAGATAGTAGCCCTCTATGAACATGCTGACCGCGATGTTAGACGCCTTGCCAACCATGTTGTGTACGAGACCCTTGGTAAGGACGAGATTCTGTGGGCTAGTGCCATTCGCGCTGTCTGTGCTGACCATATCCAGATGTGCAAATTGAGAAAGCATCCAGCCATGACTTCTCAGAGCCTTATATCCAACGATCTTGACCAAGCCACCCTTGATAGTCTTATGAAGACCATCGAGAAGAATGTTGGAGTATACAGGAATTATCTGAAGATAAAATCAAAGATTATGGGTTTCAAAAAATTGGGGAACTGGGATATAATGGCACCACTGCCCAATGCCCCTGAAACTAAATACACTTGGAAAGAAGCACGAGAAGAAACGGTCAGCGCCTATACCGAGTTCGACGGGGAGATTGGCGGCTGGATTGATGAAATGTACGAGCGGCGTCATATCGACGGTGAGGTTCGTGATGGTAAGAGGTCTGGAGCCTTCTGCGCCACTTGGCATAACGGGAAGAGTGCCTATATCCTTCAGAGCTTCAATGGCATAATTGGCGATGTCTATACTCAGGCTCACGAGCTGGGGCATGCGGCTCATGCGTACCTAGGAACGCGAGCCCAGAAACCGAGCAACTATGAGGTTGGCGCCTGCATCGCAGAGGTAGGTTCGATATTCGGTGAGTTACTGCTTACAGAGAGACTTTTAGCTAAGGCTAAATCGAAGGAGGAGAAACAGGCCATTCTTGCAACGGTCCTTGACGGGGCCGGTATGGCAGCATTCCAAGTGTCAGCTCGATTCTTCTTTGAACAGAGCATGTATGATGCGATTAAGGAAGGCAAGTTTCTAGATGGGAACACAGTCGCTGCTCTATGGACCGCAGGTCGTGACAAGATTTACGGTGATAGCGTCGAGTGGCTACCTGAGATGAAGTGGGAATGGACGATGAAAGTGCACTACTACATGCCCAACTTCAGATTCTATAACTATCCGTACGTTTTTGCGCAGTTGTTCGTCTACGCACTACACCGTCTGTACAAGGAACAGGGCAAGGAGTTTGTACCAAAGCTGAAAACGATTCTTTCCGCTGGTTCTAGCAGGTCCCCTCGAGACCTAGCTGCTGATGTTGGGTTCGACATCACAACCGAAGAGTTCTGGCAGAAGGGCATCGATCAGTACGCTGAGTTCATCAAAATGCTCGAGGACGCGCTCTAGGCAAGGTTGCTGTTGAGGGCGCCTGGCTCCCTCCCTCTCCCTTCCCAAAGCATAGCATTTGCTTACTTCATTCATTCAGTGGAATCGCGGGCACCGGAATTGCGTTGGTCCAACAGAACAAGATTCATAATCGGATTATTGCAGTTAAATTTGTTCTAAAACAGGCGGGGACCTCGAATCATAGCAAGAAACTGAAGTGAGTGAAATGGAAAACGTCCAGATGATTTGGACCCTCATCGAGGGAACCAATGACTTGGTCCACAGCGTAAGACGCGATGGGCATCTTGATTTCGTCAATCGGGCTTGGCTGAACACCCTAGAATACTCAGATGAGGAAGTTTTGGACCTTAAGATTGAGAATGTTATCTTCCCAGGTTCTCTTAAGGAGTATCAGGCTAGCGCTTCTCGAGTATTCGCTGGTGAGGGTTTAACTAATGTTGAAACAACTTTCGTATCTAAGAGCGGAACTCTAATCTTCACAGAAGGAAATCTTTTCCCGCGAAACGAGGGCGGCAAAGTAGTCGCGCTGCAGGGGTTCTATCGCAATATCACTGATCGCAAGAAATCGGAGGAAAAGCTTCGAGAGCAACGTGCTCGCACTGAGTTCTTTGTTGACCTCATGACTCATGACCTTACAAACATCAATCAAGAAGTGCTATCCACGTTTGAGATCCTGCTCTATGACTCATCGCTTCCAGCTTCCATGACAGCACTGCTCAAAGAAGGTCTTAGAGAAGTGGAACGCAGTTCAAATCTAATCGCCAACGTGAAAAAGATCTCTCAGCTATACGCTGAAACACCTACAGCAAAGAAGATGGACCCGGCCGAGGCTCTCTTCTCAGCAGTAAAAGCTGTGGAATCTAGCTTCCCTGATAAGACACTCAAACTAAACGTGAACTTTCGTCTTGGACAGTACCTCGTGTTGGCGGACGATTACCTTAAGGATGTCTTCCAAAGCTTGCTTCACAACGCAATGAAGTTTGATGAAAAGCAAGAAGTCGAGGTTGAGGTGAACGCCGATATCATCCAACATACGCCGTTCCTAAGAATTCAAATCAAAGACTACGGACGCGGCATTCCAGACGAGGAAAAAGAGGAGATATTTGCCCGTATTGCTCATAGAAGAGGGGGAATCCTAGGTCTTGGTCTGGGTCTGACTTTGGTCAAACAGATACTCGAAAACTACGGCGGTCAGATCCTGGTGAAAGATCGGGTTGACGGTAATCACAAGAAAGGTGCGAACTTCGTTGTTCTGCTTCGTTATGAACAACCTAGCAAAGCTGATAGCAGTACTGAAGACAGGGGGGACCAATAATGGCAACTGTTCTAATAGTGGATGACGACAATTTTCTTCACAGAGTTCTAGAGCGTATCTTGACAATTGG
>JAUWOA010000071.1 GCA_030612365.1 Candidatus Thorarchaeota archaeon | reverse complement strand
ATCATCTCGATGGCCTCAGCAGGGCAGACGCGTTCGCAAATCTTGCAGCCAGTACAGCGCTCGGGTACTTTGTAATCCCAGCGGGCTCTCAAGCCTTTGGGAACATTGATTCCCGCTTTGATGAAGGGGTACCTTACTGTTGCTTGTTTTTTGCGAACGTTTTTCATCAACTCAGCCTGTATCTTGCCAAGACGTGCCATTTCTACACCACTCCTAATATCGGAAATATGTATACAAGTGCAATCTGCACAAGAACCAAGTTGATAATGGCCAAGGGAACCATGAACTTCCAAGCGGCCCGGACAATCTGGTCTATTCTCCATCGAGCAAAAGCAGTTCGCATATTGCTCAGGACAATAATCACCAGCGCAGACTTGAACATGAACACCAGAGTGTAGTATATCCATCCTACCCATGTAGTGGCCATGAATCCTGCAAACTCTACTGAGAACAGTGGAATCGGTATGAACTCTAGCAATAGCGGCCCTCCCAAGAAGAGAGCAGTCACCATGCCAGCACCGAACATCAACATAATGTCCTCAGCCAAATTAATCATAGCTAGCTTCTTTCCGCTGAACTCGACCTGCCAACCATGCACGATTTCTACCTCAGCATGACTGGCATCAAAGGGAATTCTCTCAAGCTCGGCCTGGAGAGAAATAATATAGATGATGAAGGGGATGACCATTAGCCAAATGTAAGCAGGGGAGAGTTTGGATAACTCGTGTGTGATTATTGAGAGGCGCAAACTCCCTGTGAGTAATGCTGGAGTTACCAGCGCAAGAATCAATGGTATCTCGAAGCTGATTAGAAGCATGCCAGTCCTCGCAGATCCCGTTTGACCATAACGATTCGAAGAGAAGTAACCTGCAAGAACAATCGTGATAGCCATCAGCGTTGATAGAAATAACAGGAAAACAAGGTCGCCTTCGAAACTGAGTATGCCCTGAACACCGGAAGTCCCAGGGTCCATGTCAACAATAGGAAGAAACATGGCGCTTACAAGACTCAGAACCAGCATGACAACAGGCACTGCTGCAAAGCTCCTTCTATCCGCTGCCTTCGGAGTGAGATCCTCCTTCCCCAGGAGTTTGAGAAAGTCCATTAGCGGTTGGAGAATTCCCCGCCAGCCCGTGTGGAGAGGACCAAACCTGTTCTGAAAGCGTGCATGGGCTTTTCTGTCAACCCACTGCCAGAGCAGGGCGAGGAATGTTATGAACAGGATGCCCGGAAATACGAACACAGCAAGTGTTTGGGCAAGCAGTTGAATTGTCACGTCCAAAGGTGTCTGCACTTTACTCCCTTCTTGGATGTTCTTTATGCCACTTGTTGCTTTCCATTCTGAGGTTGTCCAAAGAAACCAATCGCATGGCTTCGTCTGCCCCATCGACTATCACTACCCTGTCAGTACAACTGTAACAGGGGTCAATGGCCGCCAGAATGATTGGAGCGTCTGCAAGGTAGTCGCCACGCAGGCAGTGCGCCATGCTTGTCCAGTTATTGTAGGTAGGTGCACGCACCTTCCACCGGTCCGGCTTGTTTGTGCCGTTTGTGACCAAGTAGTGGATTAGCTCGCCGCGGGGTGCTTCATGCCTAGCAAGCACTTCATTGGGTTGTATTCTGGGCCGCACCCTCTCACGAATGGGTCCATCAGGCATGTTGTTCAAGAGCCATCTACTCATATTGATGGCTTCGATTGTTTCGATTACTCTGACAACTGATCTACCTGCCACGTCACCCCTGTCCGATAGGATCATCTCGAAGTCACCCGTATCCATCATTGGGATGTAAGCCTGCGTTGGATCATTGAATCTGACATCTACCTTAAGACCAGAGCCTCTGCCGGTGGGTCCAACCGCACTCGTCTTCTTTGCGACTGGAGCTTCAAGCATGCCAACGCCATCAACACGATTCCAGAACGTCTTCTCATGTATCGCGACATCGCGGTAGAAGGCCACTCGTTCCTCAAGCTTGTCAAAGCCCTTTAGCATCTGCTCCTTCTGGGCATCGGATATGTTCCTTCGGACTCCGCCAATCGTACTCATGTCATGGTGAATTCTATTCCCAGAAATGTTCTCTAGCATGTCCATGACAATCTCTCGGTCACGCCAGGACAGCATGAATGCTGTATCAAAGCCCACTTCGTGGAAGGCTACTCCGAGCCACAGAATATGGCTATGTATTCGATCTAATTCCCAGATCAGCGTGCGAATGAACTTAGCACGCTCTGGAATCTCCGCCTCAGCAGCGAATTCCACAGCTTGAGCATAGTTCCCGTTATGGGTAGCAGAACATATGCCACAGATGCGTGACGCAAGGTAGAGGTTCTGAAGGTGTGTGTTGTTTTCACCAATCTTTTCTATTGACCGATGGTTGTAGCCAATGTTCACCACTGCGTCAACAATATGTTCACCCTCCACAGTGAGCTTGAACATCCCTGGCTCCTTCAGAGCCGGATGCTGTGGCCCGATTGGTATTGTCACTCGAGGAGGAATAACAATCCTCCTGCCAGCTGAAGTCATCTCAGACTCCCTCCTTGGGACCCGTGGTCCGGGACTTCTTCATCAGGCGTCGTGGGTCTTCCCAGTCTTTCCGCATCGGGTATTCATTTGCCGGCCAGTCCTCAGGAAGCTCTATGCGGCGAACGTTGGGATGACCAATCTGCACTATGCCAAACAACTCCCGCACCTCATTCTCTATGAACTCGGCAGCGGGGACCAGATCCGAAATCGTCGGATGCTCTGGTTTGTTTCTCGGTACATTGAGTCTGAACGTGATGGCTATCTTCTTGTCATTGATAACGAAGTGATAACATGCCTGAAGATCATCGCCCAAGTCTCTCCCTGAAACCGTAATGAACTGCCACATGTCGTACTTATCGAGCATGTGCTGGACAACGTTTCGTATTGTTTCGGGATGAACCTGCACAAAGATTCTCCTTGGCTGCTTGTGGACGTAGGTGCCTTCCTCAATTATCGAGTCTTTGAGATCACCCATTATCTCTTCCAGAAGCTCATACTCAACCTCGTGGCCCTCTCTTGGAGCTGGATGATGCTCAGTGATCTTCTCTGCCTCTGTGTCACTCATCTTTCTTTGACTCCTTCCGGGTTCTTATCGTGGGATCATCCTCAGAAATTAGCGGCCGGTTCTTTGACTCATCACCGTCAGGTGCAAATAACTCCTGAATTGCTGAGTCTGGCGGGGGCTCCGTATCATCAGAATCACGGTCATGTGGTAAGAAATCAGCCTTACGCTTATATTTTCGGATTGGGATCTTCTCTATGGGAGTAGATTCCACTAAATCCCACACTTCCGAGAGGTACTCAAGGAGCTTGTAGGCGCCGTATGCGATGGCTGAAGGCTTGGGAGCACATCCGGGGACGTAAGCAGACACAGGAATGACTTGATCTACGCCTCCCAGCGTTGCATAGCCACCGCGAAATGCACCTCCACTACAAGCACAGGAACCCACTGCCACAACGAACTTGGGTTCAGCCATCTGATCGTAGATTCGCTTCAGTCGTGGTGCGATCTGGTGGGATACAGGCCCAGTCACGAGCATGATATCAGCGTGACGCGGGCTTCCGACCAACTTCATACCGAAACGCTCGATGTCAATTCTGGGCATCAACGACGCAATTATCTCAATGTCGCAGCCATTGCAGCTGCCTGAGTTGAAGTGAAAAACGAATGGTGATTTTACACGTGCCTTGTTCACTAATTTCTGGAAAAAGCCCATCTATACAACCTCCGGACCTAGCTCTTTTGGTGTGAGCGAAACGTACATTGCTGCGACGAGAGTTACGAGCAAATAGGTAATCACAACCAACCCAGGACTCTGCCAGGATAGGAACAGGACAAACCCGAGGCTCTCAAAGAACAGGAAGTAGAGAGCATAGTTGAACAAGGGCAGGTTGAACTGTATCTTGCCACCTTCAAAGGCTGGTTCACCACAGGCATACGACTCAACTGCGGCTCCCGTTGTCCGTGCCTTAGGCGCCACAGACCTACCCAATAGAATGATTACTCCTGCGAAAAGCAGACTCAGAACGAGCACAAGAGCGAATCCAAGGATTAGGTCCAAGTATAATCACCACAACTAAACTGTATATGTCAGCTCGCCCGCCTTGGATTCTCTTCGTATCCTTGACGGTCAGGAAACATATCATGGGGTTCCGACTGATAACTTTGACAACGCAGATACACAGCGCGACTGAAATCCGTATCGGAACACGAACTTAAGCGCTATCAATTGAGAATCTTAATGAACTATTCTGTATCGGACGCTCTCGCAATAGCAAGGATTGCTGCACCAAAAGCCCCTGTCAGCTGTGGCTCTTCGGGCATCCAAAGGTCACAGTTCAGTGCTGCAGAGAGATAGTGACGAAATGCAGAGTTGCGCGCGACACCCCCCGTCACGCCAATCGGCGAAACTACACCGACACGTCGTGATAATGTGCTGATTTTTGCGGCCATTGCTTGGTGGACCCCAGCCGCGATATTTGCTGGACTCTCTCCAGAGCCAATGCGTCCGATAACCTCACTCTCAGCAAACACCGTACAGGTGCTGCTGATTGGACATGGAGATTTCGACTTCAGCGCGAGTGGTCCAAGCTCGTCAATTGAAACCTCTAGGACCCTAGCCATGACTTCGAGGAATCTCCCTGTGCCTGCTGAGCACTTGTCGTTGAGTTCGAAGTCAGTTGGTCTGCCCTTCGAACCGATGCGTATTACCTTTGAGTCCTGACCACCAACGTCAATGAGAAGTTTGATGCTCGGGTTCAAATTATGAACTCCCACACTATGACATGTTATCTCCGTGATTGACTCGTGCGCGAACTTCACCTGTGTTCTTCCATATCCAGTGCTCACCGTAGAAACATCGCCTAAGTCGAGTTGAGAGAGTTTTGTCAGCTCTTCGAGAACAGTTTCTGCAGCCTTGGATGCTATCGCCCCCGTAGGTATCAGGTGGGCTGCAATGAATTTGCCACTCTTATCCACAAGGACCCCCTTGGTGGTTGTGGAGCCGAGATCAAGACCGATACCCATTTTCGATTCATGTGTCAAAGCAATCGCAACCTACAGTAGCATCTCCAACAGTGCGTCTAGGCGAGTTTCAATCTGTGCATCGTTTTGGAGACGCGAGTCAACCATATCGCCTTCTATGACCACTCCAGGCACTCCGGTTCTCTCCGATACGAGTTCCTTTGATACGAGCTGTCCCAATGAATAGCGCTTGCATGACCTGACAGAGAACATGACAAAACCATCTAAGTCGTAGCCCTTTATGAGATCGCACATCTTATCGACCTTAGCTTCGAGTCCCTTATTCAGGTACACATTGGAGTACATGGACGCAATGCTATCCATCCGGTCTTCATCCTTGATGGATCCTGTCCACGCGTGTGTGTAGGTGTCCGCTGGGAAGACCACTCCCTTCTTAGCGAGCGCCCCCATAATGCGGAATACGCGGAACCATGGAGGGATATTATCCCATAGGAGCCGGACCTTTTCGTCACGTATTGCCCCAAGACCATTGGCAACCCGGTCCTTGACCTCATTGAGAAGCGTCTGATAGTACTCCAAGGTGTAGTCCCTCCCACGAATAGCCACGACCGGAGCCATCGCCAAGAAGCGATCGGCGCAGTTGAGGGGAGAGGGCTTGCTCTTGCACGCCTCGAGGCACTGTGTCCAGATGCCGATGGTTTCTGTTGATAGGTCAGTCACTTCACGAAACTTGTCCTCTTCTAGAGTTGTGTCGAATTGCTTACTCAGAAAGCTGACCAAGTTATCAAGACCATGACGAACATAGGCGATATGGTGAGGCAGCTGTTCTCCCTCAAGAGGGGGTGTGTCCAATAGGAATACGGGAGCGCCAGTCATCTGAGAAATGGCGTCGTACCATCGTAGGACAGTTCCACAGATGTTGTTACATGCCAACAGCGCTTGGGGGGCTGGAAGTCCCTCCAATGGACTCTCCTCGGGATGTTTTACAGATCCGATGCTCGCCCGAGCGTAGGAGCAGAGTTCTTGCGAGTAACCTAACTCCTCAGCATAATCACACAGCTTGGGACCAGCCTTCTCCGAGCCAACGATAGCCCCGTACTGTTCAGGATATGATACGCCCACATCCATTGCCACAGGAATTTCCACGGGAAATCCGGAGGTGACCCATGCCAGCTTGCCTTCTTCACTCGCAGCGTGTCCTTCTAGCATATAGCGGAACATTGCACGCTGTAGGAAACTATGAGATTCCAGTACTCTGTACGCTTTCTCTTCTTTCGCCTTCTCTGGCATTACTCTGCACCCCCGTGTGCGACAGTTTCTAGGAAGCTCTGGATTCTCCCTTCTAGTCGTGCACGGTCTGAGAATTCCGAGTCAATCGGAAGCCGTACAGTCCGTACGCCGACCTCTGATGCAACTGCTAGGAGCGACGGCGACTCGAACTCATCTGGATCGCAGAAAGACTGTTCACACACTATCAGCCCATCAATAGCCAAGTGAGTGAGTGCATCTTTCAAGAAATCAAGACGCTTCGGGAGACCTTCTTGTGTGGGCTCTAACAGAGCACCGAGCACTGAACGTGCCATAGTTTCGAATAGATCACCCTCAAATGCTGGCATCGGCGTGAATATTGTCTTGAAACCAAACGAGAGCAAGTCAAACACAACAGCAGTGCTTGAAACTTTCGAGATGACATTAGCCAATTCAGCTATCGCCAGCGGTTCGGTCATTCCTCCTACTATGGCAATTCGTGGAGTGGGCAAATCAGACGGAAGCGAAACATCCTCCAATCTTCGCTCCAAAAGAGCGTGCTGCAATGCCTTAGTGGAGTCGACCCGATCGGCTTCCGCTAGGCTATTCTCTACATCATTCACGGTCGCCCTGAGTTCGTCAACTAACGTTTCCAGAGGAGCCGAGTGGAACTCCCTCACGAATGCCGCGATTCGGTGATAACGTACTGAATTTGGCTGAAGAAGCCGAGCCGCATAGAGAAACTGGACTGCATCGCGGAATTGCTGGACTAGATCAACTGCCTGCCTGAAGGCAGCATCAGAAAATGGAGAACCATATGCATCCTCCAATGAATTGCTAAAGATTCTGAGTTCTTCTGCAAAGTATTGAACAGCCGCTTCACCTTGGTCTCCTGCAGGATATGTCAGTCGAAAAATCTTGTCCTGAGGATATCGTAGATGCCAGATATCGGCAAGATTCTGGAGAGAATCACAGGTGTTTCCAGGGAATACTATTCCGTCAACATACGGAAGCTGGTCATTGACTCGCTGACTGAACATATTTCGGATGAAAGAGCAGGCGAATGTCTGCAGACTCGCCTCGTAGGAGCCCATCACCGTGGGATTGGCATATAGGAGTGTGGGCATCACGCCGTGTGCCATTATAATCTCAAGTGGAGTGTGTGGATACACGTAGCCTAAGATTGGTTTGCCCTTGTCAACTAGCTGCTTCAATATACGTTCGGATTGCTCGGTCGCCTGTGCATTGCTCACTCGATCATCCCTTCAGCCGTGGGTCCGCTCCATGACCCCAGTATTAGAGCCCTTTGTTGTCGCATCATCTTATTTGTTGTGTTGAATGGTCATTAGGCGGCTAAAACATGCTCGAAAAGGGAAGCAGAAGGAAATATCAAGCACTGATGTGATATCCAGCGGTTAGTTCATGACCAGTTTTTGACATATACGGTCATTGGATTCGACAAGAGAGAGTAATGGAGTAGAATAAATTATGGAAGAAATGTTATGGCACAAAGGCGGAAAGTGGCCAGAGAAAGTGAAAAAATCTCTGGAGCTTCCGGAGGAACCCCTCTTCGCAATGCTTGATAGGACTGCCGACAAGTACGGTGACAAGACGTACACTATGTGGGCCGGTAGTAGTCAGACCTACTCGCAGGTGAGAGAGAGCGCTGATAAGATTGCAAATTTCCTTGCTAGCAAAGGAATCATGAAGGGCGATAAGGTCGCGATTTTCTTACCCAACTTGCCCCATTATCCCCCCGTGTTCTTTGGTATCTTAAAGGCTGGAGGGATCGCAGTTACGTGCAATCCGTCGTACACGACACCTGAACTGAACTTTCAGCTGAAGGACTCTGGTGCTGTCGCGGTGTTTTGCTTTGACCATCCAAAGTTCACACCAATGACATACGAAGCCGTAAAGGGCACCGATGTCAAGACTGTGGTTGTCTGTAGTTCAGCGGAATATCTTTCAAAGGTGAAAGCCGTATTAGGAGGTCTCCTAGGTAAGATCCCCAAGAGCCCGTCCTACGAAGAAGATACCATCTTCTATAAGGACATCATGGCTACCTACGAGCCGAAGGCACCTGAAGTGTCAACCAACCCCAAAGAAGACACCGCTTTGATTCTGTACACTGGCGGGACAACAGGCACACCGAAAGGTGCGGAGTTGACCCACTATAACTTGACCAGTAATGTGGAGCAGATGCACGAGTGGGCACAACTTGAGCCTCCGAACAACTTGGTAGAAGGTGAGGAGGTGTACGTGGGCGCCCTTCCGTGGTATCACAGCTACGGTCTGACGCTGACAATGATAACCTGTGTTCGTCAAGCGAATAGCGTAATCTGCATCCCCGATCCAAGAGCAGGGAAACCACCAATGACAGAGTTGCTTGAAGCGATAGAGAAACACAAGGGCACAGTACTGCATTGTGTTCCTGCACTATACGCAGGAATCGCAAATCACTCAAAGGTAAAGGAAATCGACCTTTCAAGCCTCAAGGTCTGTGCGTCTGGAGCCGCACCTCTGCCGCCAGAACTGGCCAAACTCTTTGAGTCAGTGGCAGGTGGCACCCTGTTTGAGGGCTATGGCCTGACGGAAACGTCGCCGTTGACCCACGGGAATCCGCCATCCAGAACCACTCGCAAGTTTGGTTCAATTGGAATGCCAATCAGTAACACATATGCGACAATCGTTGACATTGAAACGGGATCCAAAGAGTTGGCTCAGGGTGAGGTTGGAGAGATTGCTCTTAGCGGACCGCAGGTTATGAAGGGATACTACAACAAACCCAAAGAAACAGCCGAGGTGTTCCGGAAATTCGGTGGCAAGCGATACTTCCTCACAGGTGACATAGGTAGCATGGACGAGGAAGGCTTCTTTGCCATTTCGGACCGCAAAAAGGACATGATCAATGTCGGTGGTTTGAAAGCGTACCCGCGGGAGGTTGAGGATACTCTGTATGAGCACCCCAAGATCAAGATGGCAGGTGTGATTGGGTTGCCACGAGAAGATGATCCAACCAATGAGTACGTGAAGGCGTATGTGGTCCTAAAGGACGGCGAAACCGCAACGCCGGAAGAGATCATTGAATGGGCTAAGGAGCGGCTAGCTGGATACAAGCGTCCTCGTGAGGTCGCAATTGTGGACTCGCTTCCAATGACTGCCGTCGGAAAGATATTGAGACGACAGCTGCGAGCAGAAGAAATGAAGAAGAGAGGGTAGCACTACCTCAGGTGGGGGCATAGCCCCCGCCCTCTTCTTTTTATTGCCACGCTTGGATAGTAGACTGAGGATTGAGATTCTGCAGGCTATTCCAACTGATACAACGATTTTCGTAGTCCCCCTCATAGGATTATTGGCTTTGGGACTAGTGATTATGGGTATCATTGTGTTCATCATATTGCGTCGGCGCGACACTGGCTCCCTGGGCCAAGAAGACAGTTGGCTTCAGGAATAATGTGACTCACCCGGCTAACTCGCAGGTGAGGCCAACTGCGCTGAAAGACATCCTTATTCAGGAATTTTGTTACTATTGATGAGAGTGATGAAGATGAGAGGTATTCCTCGGGTCCTAGTCTTTGCTCTACTTGTTTCTGTTAGTCTTATCCCAATTGCAAGAGATGCAGATCTGGTGAAACCACATGTTGCCGCGAATGAATCTCTGGGAATCTCTCCAGTCGTCTATTCAACAACTATCGCGGACTATGATGAGTTCTCTGTGGGTAATTTCACAAGCGCTGAATTCTCACATCTCAACCTGTCCGTAAAACTGAATGAGGTTGAGTCAACAGTCGAGGGGAATCTAACGGTTGATTTCTACAACAATGACCCGGTCCCGTTCTCTCGGATACCATTTCATCTATATCCGTCTGGGATGCTATATGATAGTAGACGGGGGAACATCACAGTCCTAAACGTCACGACAACGAGCGAACCGGCTCAGGAGATGCCATACAGCGTTCTATGGGAGCAGCAGTTGATGTGGGTGAATCTGACTGAAACCCTACAACCGGGTGAGAGGACGGAATTCCACATTGAGTTCATCACAACCCTCCCTGACGGCCTTGACAGGGCGAACGCGTACGGAGAAGACGGCGACCAGTCACGGATCTACACCGTTTCCAGTAGCTACCCAATCCCCTGTGTGCACGATAAATTCGATGGCTGGAATACCGACCCCTACGTGGGCTTTGGTGATCCATTCTACATTGACATGGCGTTCTATGAGTTTTATTTGAACGCTCCAAATGGTATGATCGTAGCTGCCACTGG
>JAUWOA010000167.1 GCA_030612365.1 Candidatus Thorarchaeota archaeon | reverse complement strand
TCATTAGTCTGACCAGTATAGTAGGTGCCAGTCTCTGTTTCGATTATGTAGACGTAGTAGGGCAAGTCTGGTCACATGGGAGCGCCTAGCACGTGATATAGTTCTTTGGACTACATCCCGTTTTAGGAAGAAATATCCACGGTATGGAATCTCGTCAATTTCTGGCCAGTATTGTACATTAGCATAGTCAAATCCCTTCAAACAATATACGACGTGCTCGTCACTGTTGACATCCTCGGAGATGTGCAAGTCCACAGAATGGATATCAGCTGTCAAGCAGCAGCGCAGTACTCTGATGAGCAACTTGGTGCGCAGATTGATCTGTCTTTTGAGAACCTGGGCGATATGCTTATCTATGGCGTGATCTGGATTGGACCTTTGGCACTAGGATTGGGCTTACAGGCTTTGAAGCACTGCTCTTGGGATATGCCCAAATTGCTGGTAGGCATCGCCATATGGTTTGTGGCTTTTATCGCTTACATCGGATTCCTCCTCTGGAGCTATGATAATGGCTATCAGGCAGCGTGGGAATGCTTATTCATAATGGTAGGATTGCTCATAATGCTCCTAATGAGCTCTGGCTTGACATTTGGCCTTGTTAACGGTTTCAGGGTATTCAGGATGCTCTGGAGCGGCAATTTGATGCTGGGGATTGTTGCATCAGTCATAGGGATATCTGTAGGTGCATTTGAAACTGTATGCGCAATAGGGTGGAATTTCCCAATCACAGTTATGGAGGTCATCGCACTGATTATATGTGCTTGGTACGTGGGCATATTCCTTGGAATGGCTCTTGCGGGATAACAGGAGGACAATGAGAGAGATGAATTTTGAATTCATTATGGCGTTTCTGTCATTCCTTGCAACCGTTATTGTATACGGACTCGATTTGACAACTGCCAGTAAGGGGGGATCGCCACGAATGCAATCTATTAGCAGGGTCTTGTTCAGCAGCTATCGACGTACCATTCTGGTCTACATAGCGTGCATGCAAGGGATTGTTGTGTACTCAGTGCTTGCCACCCAACCTCATAGCTTTCTTGATCCGGTGGTTGTCGTGGGCATTCTAATCTTGGAGGGGATTGTGGTCCTGCTTTCAATTGCATTTGCCAGAATTCGTAAGAAGACGATGCTTGGACCAAGTCGGATATCGCTTCTCCAACGGATAACCCATCACCAAATGGACAGTCCATGTATTGAGGAACTATCTGAGCTATCCTCCAAGTCGACAACTGCTGGTTCTGCGTCCATTCAGGACCTCCTTGCCATCCTTAACAGAGATGATCCTGCAGAGTGGCTAGTAGAGAGATTTGTCGAGTTGGGCTTGAGCAAGGAGTGCATTAATGAGCTGCTATGGGAGAGTTTCTTCGACAGATTCGAGGAAACCCCGTTGCATCGACCACGCGTGAGCTGGTTCTCAAGAAAGGAATTTAGGAAGTACAGAGCCAGCAGGGACCACCTGCTCAGTCGGGATGACGAAGCCGGCAAAGTCTTTCGCGAATCTCTCTCCAGATGGAGCATGCAGGCCTCCGGACTTGAATAAGGACGACTCTCCATGACCTCGATGGCCAAGGTACTCAGGCACTCGTTTTGGAGGTCGTGGTATTTACAGGGTACTGGGGCTATTGGAAGATAGATACAAGTATCACATAGTGCTAGTATTAGAGTGATTGCCTTGCCTATGATGTTGCTTTTGCTCATTGCGGGTTCGTGGATGGTAGTTCTTCTATTGGACGTGTCCTACAGGGACTCCCATGGTCCAAAGGCAATTCAAGGATTAGGCAGGAAATTCCTCAATTCCAACAGGAAGACTCTTGCCATATACGAGATTCTTGCCATGGCAACTCTGCTAACATACATCTACTTTACGGGACCAGAGGCAGTGAATCATGTCTTCGACATCGGCTTCGCGGCATTGGGGCTCATTCTGGGCGCATTTTATGGGGCTCGGATCCGCGCTGGAACTTTCAAGGTTGACGGAGCGATGTTGCATCTCTTATCTTCAGCCAAGGACCCGGAAATCATTGTGCGTAGGATGCTTGAGGATTATTCAAAGCGACCTGAAGTCGAGTTCGTGAAGACGGCATTCGACACACTAGTCAGTATCTCCACCTATGATATGCAATATGGCTCGATGATACGACGAGTCCTAGCCGAATACGGATGTTCTCCTTCGAGTGATCCAGCTGCCCCATAGTAGAAATCTCAAGGGGAATATGTTTCTTAAGAAACCGATACTCTTTGCGATTCCGAAATGGCATGCTGAGCTGCAAAACACGCTGGGAATACTTGATGGACATGAAGATTCACGACATCAACGTCGTCGTGTACCCAAATCAAACCATGTCTTTTTGGGGAGTTCCAGCCGCCAAGATTGTATTAACAACATCCACGTAGTTGTACGGCGTACTGCCCGCAGCTTCGGCAATGCTGTAGATTGGAGCGGGATACACACCTATGACCAGGAAGGCAACTGCGAGAATCTGCATCCCCGGGATAACTGAAGGACTGACACGATACGCGCTTCTGACCTTTTCAGACATCAGTCTAAACCGGACCACCTTGCTTATCCGCAGGTAATAACCAACGCCAGGTGGAAGTCAATTTCTCTGGCTGGTGGTTCCACCTCTCTCGAAAAGACTGGCGTCCCACATTCCAAGAACCAGAGCCCTTGCCAGGATATGACTCCCGTGACTCGGAGTGTTCCATGACGAGGTCAACCCAACTCGATCTCTTCTTTGAAACGGTCAATCAAGGAGAATGCCTTGCTTGCCTGTTGAACAGCTCTCTCCGCATCGACCTCTGTGAACATTTCTCCGGCAGGGGTGTCTGTGGTCTCGTCACCATACATTGCCATTCCCCTTAGTGAGAACAGCTCATGCGACAAAGTTGCCATCTCGTCTATATTATCGCTAAGCCACTGAGGAAACCGTTCCCTATACCTAATGAGAACGTACCCGACATCATGGCTCTTCGGATACTCGATGCCGACGAGTCGAAGTCCGCTCTTCAACGTGAGTTCCACGCATTCCTGTGAATAGCGAATGGCTTCAGGAAACCTACTCTCATCTCTCGCTCTCTCAGCATCGGTCAGCCTTGATTGCGCTCGAAGAAGCAAGTCGAATGCCATCCTGTTCCTCTTCATGCGGCGAACACCTCGCTGAGCGGCATACCCTTTTTCACCTCCCATACGTGTCCGCCTTCTGGTAGGGCAATCCGTTTTCCTCTAACATCCTGTAGCCGTGTTCTCATGCGGCTAAGAATCTTAGCGAAGAAATCGTTTCTGTCGTAGATGATTACCGCATCCAGCGTCATGTCAAGATAGAGCGGCCTTAGGATCTCTGACTCCTTTGTATCCAGTGCATACCACTGGATGCCTGAATAGATTCCAGAGTGCTCCCATAGTCGGATTATCATCTCTCCTGTGTGTCTTGTAGTGTCTATGAGTGTACTCACTCTTGACGTCATGCGCTCTCTCCAATCTCGGACAATGACAGCTATGTCTATGTCACTAGTTTCATGGTAGTCCCCTCTTGCCACAGAACCGAATACGGCCACGGTCACGAGTCTGCTTCCAAGGCCATCAAGTAGACCAGACATCACAGCATCAAGCACATCCTTGTAGGGACCATTGGCAAGCTTACCCAGATTGACCTGACCTGCTACTGAGGCCACGATATGTGCGGGGGACCATAACTGA
>JAUWOA010000084.1 GCA_030612365.1 Candidatus Thorarchaeota archaeon | reverse complement strand
AGATGAAAATTCACCCAAGGATTGGCGCGATAGGAGCCCAAATGTCACGCAAGCGCGAAGGAGTTATATCACGCTCGCAAAGGATGAAGAATGGGGGCACGCACTATGCGCCTAATCACAGTGAAGATGAGCGATATCTATGTCAAGGGCCTCGACAAGCTTGTAGAGATTGGAATGTACCCATCGCGTAGCGAGGCGATAAGAGTGGCAGTCCGAGACCTGTTAAGGAGAGAACTCTGGAACGATGGAATGCCTCTCGTAGACAGTATAGATATTAACGCCGAGTAACTGGAAAGCGCCGCGCGCCGAGTAGGTTCATTGCTTTGCAGTCTTTATCCCCACAACACACATTAGGGAACCAGATGACTCAAAGTCAAAGTCGTGCCATAATTGGGAGGTCCAGATTAATTGAATTTTAAGATCCTCTTAAAGAGCTTCAAGTTCGCATTTAGATCTAAAAAGCGTGTGTTGTCGTTCATTGTAGTATATGCATTCCTATTCGTTACCGTTGCTAGAGGGCTGGAAACTCCTTCAGCGTATCTGTACCTTGGCATGGCACTTGTTGTTGGTACATTCTATGCGATTTTAATCTCCCAGTTCAGGCGTCGGGACATATCCATCTTCAAATGCATAGGTTGGGATAACAGCAATGTCATGCTGCTTCTGGTTGGTGAGGTTATCCTTGTATCACTATCAGCATTTCTAATCCTGTTCCAGCTGAGTGTCCAGATAATTGGGCTTACAGCATACCTGGGTGGACTGGGTTCCGATCTGCTGGCCAGCCTCTACAGCGCAATAGTGATAGATGCTGGGCTGCTGGTGACAACTCTGTTTTGCATTGTGGTTCTTCAAATTCCAGGTTTGCTGCTTGCTCAGTATAGGGCAACGCGAATACCACCTATGAGAGCACTTAGGGAGGAATAGAGATGGTGAATCCGATAATCCAGGTTCAGGGTGTGCATAAGGAATACGGAAAGGGCAAGAACACCGTCGCCGCCCTGAAGAATATCAATATCGAGATTCAACCGGGGGAGTTTATCGCAGTGGTTGGTCCCTCCGGCTGTGGGAAGTCCACTCTACTTCATGTGATGTCAGGTTTGGAAGCACCAACATCTGGTCGAGTTCTGGTTGACAGCGTTGATGTTACTCTAATCAGTGAACGGGATCTTCCGAAGGTGAGAGCGCAGAAGATAGGCTTCGTATTCCAAGCGTTTCTGCTTATTGAGGATCTCACAGCCTTTGAGAATGTTCAGTCAGTTTTGTGGCCAAATGAGGAAATCAAGAAGGAAAGACAGGAAGAGATGGCGCTAGAAGTGCTGCGCGAAGTTGACATGTTGGAGCGACGCGATCACTTCCCGCGACAGATGAGCGGTGGTGAACAGCAGCGCATAGCCATTGCAAGAGCCCTCGTCAATAGGCCACCGATTCTTTTCTGCGATGAACCAACTGGCAATGTAGACTCAAAAACAGGCGACGCCATATTGAAGATAATCGCCCAGCTAAACAGAGAGAAGAAGATGACTGTGGTCCTCGTAACACATAACGATGACCTTACGAAGTACGCCAAGCGAATCCTCAAGATGAAAGACGGCGCCATAACATCGGATAGATAATAATCTTTGAGTGGAACACTCGGGCGGTCCATGGGACACCAAACAAAGCTTTAGAAGTGGTCTTAGAGAGTTTACGCAAGTCCCAGGAGATTCACAGATATGGAGTCCTCCGATTGCCTAACTGCACAGCAAGAAGCTGAAGAGAAGGCAAGCAGAGGCAACAACAAAGAGGCAACAGATCTCTTTGCCCGCTCAGCGAAATGCTGGCACCAATGGGAATCCTTCGCAAAGGCCGCAGGTTGCTACGAGCGTGCGTATGAACATGCAATGCTGTCGCAACAGTACTCGAGAGCCGCGAGTCTGCTGATGAATGCAGGATCATCATGGATTAAGCAGGGGGAGCATGAGAAGTTCGAGATAGACTGTCAGATAGCAGCGGAGGCCCATATAATGGCCGCTGAGGAGGAAAGGGACCCGAAGTACTTTGTGGGGGGTGCATTCTGTGCAATAATCGGCGGCGACCTTGAGATGGCTAAACAGTTGATTCATGCGGCAGCTGAAACTACAAAGGGCCAGGTAATGGAACTCATCAATCTTGCACTGATGCTGAGCGAATATCAGTTTGGAGAAGCAGATCGATACATCGAGTCAACTGTAATGGAAATCTATGACCCAGATAAAATCCGCGAGGTGCGCAGAACCTTTGAACTGGTCTTTGCTGGTTTCATCAGAACCTCACTAGAGTCCGAAGCTGCAGTGACGATTGTCAGTCTAGTCGAGAGTACAGGCCTAGAGAATGCCAAAGTGGAGAAACTTGTCAGGAAAGGTGTTGAAGAGGGTCTTATTCCAGCCTACTTTGATAATGAGTCGAAAGAGCTAGTCATTGACGCGGACAGGTATGATATTGAGGCTCTCGAGCTGAGACAAGGCCCCATTCTTAGTAGGGACCTTAAGGATCCTGGAGCTTGGGACATCGACCCGGACGAATGAATGACCGCAAACCGATATTTCTCCGTCCCAATGCTCTGAGAAATTCTTTTTAGGACGATTGCTGACGCATGCTTAGTTCACCTTCCATGAAACACAGGTGTAGCTGATGGCTCAAGGGATGAAATGGATGCAATGTCCAGTCTGCAAGCAGACAATTTACTGGAAAGTCCCTGATGATGCATTGAAAGAAGTGAAGCGATTCCCTGCTGCAGTTATCATCAAGCACGATGACCATTACCTAATTGTGTACGTGGACAGCCATCATCAACTGGCAGATACGGAAATAGCCAGTGCATTTGTAGAAGGATTTGCTCAGAAGAAGGAGTAGTTGAATTCTCTTCGCAAGTATCTACTGCTGAACGCCGAATGGTACAGCAAGTCCATTATCGTAGGCCCACTCAAGCACTCTGGAGGCTTGCGCACTCGCCATGTTCCAAGTCTTGAGATAGGAAACTAAGCGTTCGACTCCGGTCACCCAATCAGACAGCAATTCTTCAATCCTTCGTCGGATATTTGGTTCCTTGACCTCTTTCAGTATGGGAAGGAGACTGCCAACCAGACTTTGCGATAGCACGAGTATTGTTTCCAGTCGAGCGACCCACTCTTCCCGAGGCAAGCCTTGCAAGGTCTGAGCTACCGCGAGGTGGTAGTCGTACTGTGCGGTGAAATACCTCAGACGCCAGCCGAGAACCTCTAGTACCAGCGAACGGTGCGCAGCGGTCGGTGCAGTCTTCATCATTAGTGAGAGAAAGCGCTCATGCATCTCATCTGCAGACTGGCTTGCCTCAAAGAACAGAGCCATCGCCTGCTGATAGTCCTCCGTGGCAAGGCATGCCTCTGCTTGTTTAGATGCTTTCCTAAATTGCTCGAGAACCCTTCGAGTTCTTCCGGCAACGTCAGGAGTCGATTTACTATCATTGGTTCCCGTCACTTGTTGCACCAGCTAACTCATCCATCCGTTTAGTGTTTCATCTCATAGATTTCAGGCCAATAATCACCCTAAAACAAATCTATGATGTCCTCGCTCGTCGCAGCGGCCCCAATCAGCTCAGGTCGAGTGACAAGGGGGGCTTATTTTTCCGCTTGAATTCCTCAGTTGCCTTGGTCCAGTTCATGAATGCTTCATCCGGGGGATACTTCACGTAGAGTTTTTCGCGCTTCGCTTCAAGTGATCGATTCTCAAGACCAGCCAACTGTGCCATGGTGATGAGCTTGTTGCCGGCTTCTGAAGCAACATCTATGGCTGGTGACAGCCAAGACTCCCAATGTAGGGACCTCAACAAGTGATGGTCCACCACAAGTGTGGGGATTTGCACCGCGAGCTCGGTTATGGCTGAGAGAGCGGAGGCTTTGTCCGCCTCCTCAAATCGACTGAGATAGATGGGGGGACCTCCGATGATGGCAAGGTCTGCACGAGAAGACATGCAGTACTCAAGCGCCTGTTGAGCTACTGGACCTTGAACGTCAGGCGCAAACAGGACTTTTTTCCCGCCGTGGCTAATTACCGTGGCAATAACATAGCCAAGGAAAGTTGATTCTGGACCGTGCGGCAGTGGTTGAGAATATGTGACTAGAGTGTCACCAAAAGACCAGGATTGGCCATCTGCCCATCGAATCTCCCCTACTATTCCATCCAAGTCTTTCTGAAAGGAGTGCGCTCTGCGCTTCTGAGAGTGATTGATGTATGATCTGGCGTCTTTCGCAAGAACTGTCTTCCCCTCGAACATACGTTGAAGCTCTTCCCGGGAACCGAACGTGTGCATGAAGTCAGTGAACCCCGGTCGTACGTGATCATAATGATAGTGTGATATGGACAGCAAGTCTGCTTTCCTAGCTGATACAAAGATTGACTCCAAGGATTTCAGAAGAAGCTCATACTCTAATGGGTGTGGCTCAAGTCGATACCTCTTGGAGAGTGCTGCTGACGGGTCAAGAATAATGGAGAGATCCGGAGTTTTGACTTGGGTGCATAAGGAACGTACTCCCATGCTCTCTGCGGCCAGAGGTGTTATTTCCATCTCACCCAGAATCACGCGTCTGCCTTCCTGTAGTAGTTGAGATGATACCTGGCTCCATCATGCAAGAGCTCTGCTTCGTACATTCCGGACCAACCAACTGCGACATTGAAGCTCTGGAACATATGCCAGTCAGATGGAAGGAAATCCGCATCCTTCCCAAGAACCTCATCCATAGTGAAGAGCTTCAAGTCGCCCTCTCGATGGCTATCTTTGAATTCATCAATTTCGGCATAACCAACGAAAATCAGGAAGTGAGCGGAAAGCTCCTGATTCGAAGTAATCAAGCGTTCTGAAACTATTCCACGAGATTCATAGTTCCGAACTCCTGGTGCGCCGGTTTCTTCTATGACCTCTCGTACTGCAGCATCATGTATATGCTCTCCGAGATTCACTTTCCCACCGACCATGCTCCATAGATTCTCGTACGGCGGCTTGCGACGTTTAATGAACAGGTATTGATCAGCACACCGTAGAATTGTAATTGCGATTGGCACTAAGCTAGCCATCGTGTAATTCACCAGCTATTAAACTGGGAAAAAGGGAGCATGGCTTTAAACCTAGGGAAAGTAGGGTTACACAGCTTCGGATGCATACAGAAAGATGCCCAGGAAATCGGGGATAACATTCTTAGCGACCATGTCCCAATTGCAGCCAGGTCTTTGCTTTGGGAAACATTCTGAGTGACGAGAACAGAACGCGGATATTGGCGTTGATAACGCCCCCCAAGAGCGAAATCCTTGCCCAACAGGAAATCATCATGAAGCTCACCCACGCTCTCGAACAACAGGCAATGGTCCAAGGCCGAATCTACTCGTTCATTGAGGCTCAAGGCTCCACAGGTGAAAAGCAAACACAATTGAAAGATGCAGCTGACATCGATCTCTTTGTAGGGCTCAGACCAGATGATTACTCGGAAACCGTGTCACTCCCAGCGACCGAGCGGCACCGAGCACTTGATGTGACGCTTGACGATATTGTGGAGAAATGGTTCATTCCAGCCGTTCAAGATCTGAACGTTCACGATGTGCAGAAAACCTTCTCGCAACACCCATACCTATCGTTGAAGATAGATGGACTTGACGTCGATATATTATGCTGTTTCGATATCTCCCAAGCCGAGATTATGTCAAAAGGACCCATAACAGCCGTAGACAGGACCATTCATCACTCACGTTATATTGCTGACAGCCTGACAGAGAAGCTGAGGGAGGATGTACGACTTTTCAAATCATTTGTGCGTGCCAGTCATGCCTATGGCGACATGTGCGCAGTGGGAAGAGTGGGCTTTACCGGGTACGCGCTGGAACTTCTCGTAGTAGCCTTGGGTTCACTTGATGGTGCATTGAAAGCATTGGCCGCCCTAGACCAAGCCCCCCACGACCCTCTGAGTCGATCGTTGGAGCAACTGAAGAAGGTCCCAGCTTTTCGCGACGACATCATCTTCATAATAGATCCTGTCGATACTGGAAGGAACGTGGCCTCCAGTTTTTCACGCCGGGCATACAGATGGCTGAGGAAGAGAATTCAAGAGATGAGGCGGGAAGCAAAGGCACAGAAGCACGAAGTGGTAATGGGTGCGTTTCTGGAAAGACCGATTCCTACAGCTGTTTTGCCTGACTGGCTTGTTCCCCATGCATTGGCATACGAGTTTGCATCCGATGGGTCAGTACATTATACTGTTCTTAGAGACAAGCTATACAGGCTAGCGCGGAAGGTTTCCTCTCAATTGAAACGTGAACGAACTGGAGAATCTAGATTCGGAAACATCTTGACTGAAGTGTACTTTGAAGATGCCACATTCTCAATTGGTTTCTTAATTGAGAACCCCGCTGCTGAGGAATCGTATGAACGAAGAGGGCCGCCAGCAGAGCTCACTGATGGAGCGAGGGAGTTCAGGAGAACACACAAGGAAGTATCTGAGAGAGATGGCTTCCTGTGGACCATTGTGAAAAGGGAATGGACAAGTGCCTTTGCGCTTGCTGATAACGTAGTAAATCGGAGCCCCATAAATGGACTCACCCACGGCCCTGACAGGGGAATAGTTTCTACTAGAGTGTTGAATGCGCTCTATCTGTACGCGATTCCTGTGGAAAATGTTTTGCTCGAACAATGGCAAGGATTTAAGGAGCATGGCACTGAGTAATCTAAGTGACTAATCGTGCCATCAGGGATTGCCTTCATTTCTCACCCGAAGTCCATTCTGCATAGACAGCCCTTTCCAAGACCGCATCTTGAGTCCTTTGATAGCCCTATCAGAGTTCAGATGGCTGAGAAGCATCTGTCAGATAGAGGTATGCTCCAAACAATGAGCAGAGTGAAAGCGCCCAAGGCGACTCAGGAGGATGCTCTGCTCGTTCATTCGGCGTATCTCGTTGACACTGTTGGGTTGATGTCCGATTTGGGAAGCGGGGAGCTTGGTGAGGGATCCTATGCGAGTCCGTACCTTCTGGAAAATGCCCTCATAGCAGTGGGGGGTTCCATGAAGGCCGCAGAGATTGTTGTGTCAGAAGAAGCTAGACATGCATTCGCATTGATACGACCTCCGGGGCATCATGCGAGTGTGTCAACACCGATGGGACTCTGCTACTTCAACAACATCGCAGTCGCAGTGAAACACATCATGAAACGCCATGGTATCAAACGTGTATCGATTCTTGACTTCGACGCCCATCATGGAAATGGCACATCCGAGATATTTTACACACAGCCTGGAGTCCAGTACATCTCGTTACACGAATATGACTACGAAAACTTCGGACTGGGGCATTACGAGGAGATTGGCTACGGAGAAGGAAAGGGTACAAACATCAACATCCCCTTGCTTGAAGCCTCCCCGGACGTTTCCTACAAGACAGCAATAGAGAGAGTTGTGCGACCAGTTCTTGAATCCTTCAAGCCAGAAGTTATTGCCGTTTCAGCAGGCTACGACCCCCACTATGCCGACCCTGTTGGCAATATGAATGTCGACAGCTCGACGTTCTGGGAATTCGGACACGCTGTCAAAGAGGTTGTCAATGCACTTGGAGCAAAGGGATCATTCTGGGTTCTTGAGGGGGGGTATAATCCTCTAGTTCTTGGCCCCTGCATTGAAACAAGCCTCCAAGGGTTACAGGGGAAGAGAAAAGAGAAACTCGATGATCAAGTTATTCGAGAAGTAGAAGATGAGCTCGTCGACGCCAATAACCAAGTGTTTGACAAAGTCCTAGAAACGCTGGCTCCCTTTATGTGACTTCATTTCCAATGCCCTGCGCTCTGACGACATGGACAAGATTTTAAAGACAACCGTCAAGGGCGGCTTAAGAACGAGTTACGGTGGAACGTGGAATTGGCTAAGAAAAGGAAATCCGGGGGGCGCTCGAAAGGCAGCTCCGGCAAGTCCAAAACTGTTCAGTGTTCGAAATGCGGACGTATCGTCCCCGTAGACAAGGCGAAACGTCACACCAAGCGGGTTTCGCTTGTAGACTTCCAGCTTGCGCGAGAACTGAGACAGCAAGGAAGCTTCATACAGACTAAGCAAATCACGCAGTACTATTGTGTAAGCTGTGCTGTGCATACAGGCAGAGTACAGATACGGCAAGCCAGCGAGAGGAAGACTGTACCGCGTCGTCGACGCTATTAGGCAAAATTACAAGATGTCCGTCTATCGAAGTAACCCTGCAGCAGAAGGCCTATAGAACCTCACTTAGCTGGTACTCCAAATGACCCAACCCACTGGATTCCTCAGGTTCATACAAATTTTGCCACAGTCTTCGACTGACGGAAAATTCCTACTTAGGGACCTACCGGGCTCTGGAAAACGGATAGATATTCTGTGCCGTGGCCTTGCCGCTTGCTTTGACTGGGGCCCTTCTACATGGCCAAGGTCTCAGCTAGAGCTGACAGCTGTGATTGGAAACGAGATCGTCTTGACCTTTCGTCATTCAGGGGAGGAT
>JAUWOA010000047.1 GCA_030612365.1 Candidatus Thorarchaeota archaeon | reverse complement strand
GATGCTGAAAGCTGTGGTTTTTGACCTTGACGGAACGCTCACAGTCTTGAATCTGCCGCTGGAAGCAATGCGTAGGGACACCAAGGCATACTTCATCAGCAAGGGCGCACCGACAGAGCTTTTTGAGCCTGCTGATGGGATTTCCAGTTCCACTACAAAAGCACGGGATTACTTTCTCTCCCGTGGCATATCTTCTGACAGATGGAAAAAATATGAATCCGAGATGGATGCGATTCTCGACAAGCACGAAGCTAGCGCTACGAAGCAAGTCATCCTTATGGAGGACACTATCGCGGTTATCAATGGGCTAAAAGACCTTGGGCTCAAAACTGCGATACTCACGAACAACGGTCGTGGTTCAGTTAACACTATTCTTGAGCAGACAAAGCTAGGTGGTCTATTCGATATCATCCAGACACGTCACGAATCTCCAAGAGCGAAACCGTTCCCTGATGGACTCTTGAAAATCGTTGCACGACTCGATGTCGAACGGAACGAATCAATCTACGTGGGAGATGCTGGAATAGATGCAGTTGCCGCGGAGAGAGCAGGCATAGAGTTCTGGGGAGTCACTACCGGAGAAACCAATCATGAATCACTACGGCGTTCAGGAGCATCATTGACTCTGGACTCATTATCGCATGTGCTTGCTGAAGTTCGTATCAGGATTGGTGTGAACAAGTAGTCTTCTCTCTTGGCCGTTTGTTAAGTTGAAATGCACTATCAACGTCTTGGTCGCACAATGCTTCCTTCGAAGTAACTGCAGCCAATCACACTTGGAACGCGTAGGGCTCTGCTGATGCCATACGCACTCTTCTAACGACACTGCCGAGATGCGGTAAGTCGTGGATAGTTATATACTGCTCACCAGCGATATTTCTTCATACCTGAAGATTTCCCTCCACGGAAAACGCGAAAGGAATGAAATGGAAAGTGATAATCGACAACGGTGCCTATCTGATGTTGCGCTCCGCTATCGGTGCGTACACATGCCGCAAGCCCCGAGTTCCATCCAAGTGGAACTCCGTCGATCGCCCACATGTTGCTGTCCTCATGCCATCCAATGACAAAGTGTTCAGGCTCTTCTTATCCAACCCAGTTGGCACTGAAAACCCCGGCCATCGGCTTGAAGTCGCCAATTTGGAGGAACTGCCAGCAAAGTCCATTGTAGAGGTCCGTCACGGTAATCTGGATTATCGATACTACCGCCGGGACAACGCAATGTGGACTAAGGTAGCGGAATCTCGGAACCCCTTTATCGTTGAAGTGTTCTCTCATGGCTGCACTCCTGTCAATATGCATATTCAATCCCGAATGGAATCACTGCATGAATTGTAATGCATCGTTTGCTCCAACTCCGTGATTCGCAACTACTTCTACGCCTATTTTCGCGCTAGCAACGAACGAGTGAAGAGCGGGAGGGAGCACATACAACATCAGGCATTGTCTTTTTGCTTGCTTGAGCGGGGTGGATGTGCGCATTGAGCCCTCCGAATTTAGAAAATCGCGATAATGTTTGCGGCATATATATCCTAATTTCTTTTAATAATCAGTTCGACAATAGGATGTATGAAGGCTACGGGGGCCATCTCCTGAAATTCACCATTCTCTCTCCTCCTTCAGTATTCTCCGGCCCCCCGCCATCACCTTCTTGGCTTTTCCTTTGTTCTTTCCCCTGACCTGACTACGGTTTGGAGGATCTATCAACATCTTGAACTGAGTTGGACGCTTACGCAGACAATATACTTATATGCTAATAGGAACTATTAATACTTGGCGGGGCCCGAATGGTTTGCCATCTCTCCCTCCCCTCTCTCAAGAATCCGTTCTAAGACACACGCGCTGGCAAACTCGCTTTTTTTGGGCCCCTTCACCCCCTTTTTGGTAGTTCACTTGAAGTGAATATCATCCGTCTGGAGTAAGTATTAAAAAGGGGGGCCAAGTCGAGGGGCTAAGGAGAGAACACATTGTCCAAGGCAAAGAAAGCAATTGACAGCACCTTTCGTAGAATACTCGCGTACACATACGAGATCATTCTATCAGCCATCATACTAGTGATTATCACTCTGCCCCTTGCCTTCACAGTGCCAATGTGGGTTCAGCATGTATTGCTAGACACTCCCCTGTCAAATTTATTGGTTAATCCGAATGCGTGGTTCGGATCGGGCGGGACTTTTTGGGTTACTATCTTACTCGGGATAGTTGCTTTTGCCCTCGGATATGTTATGGTCCTGAAACTCTCACCTGGCGGCGAAGAAGCTGAGGAAGCGGATTCCAGCAAAGCTCCAGAGGAAGAAGAAGCTGAGCTGGAAGAAGAAGCCGAGCCAGAAGAAATAGAATCTATCAAAGAGGAACCCGAGTCACCAGACGAAACTGAAAATGAAACGTCTGACGAATAGCTGCTCGTATGCCTGAAATATTCGCGTGTGCAAGATGAATCTAGGCTGTTTTCATTCCTATCTTCTTTGCAAGTTTATCCACAAGCTTCTCGAATGCCTTGGCCACCTTGGAGTCCGGCATTTCCATAACGAATGGCGTGCCTTCGTCACTTAGAGATATGACTCTTGGGTCCAAGGGCAGAGTTCCTAGATGTTCAACATTGTATTCCTTGGCAGCTTGTTTTGCCGCCCCTTCTCCGAAGATCTTGTGAACTTCTTCACAATTGGGACATACAAACTCCGCCATATTCTCAAGGAGGCCAAGCACAGGCACACCCATTTTCTCAACAAGTTGGATTGCCCGTCTGGCGTCAAGTACTGCTACTTCTTGAGGAGTTGATACTATCACGACTCCTGAGATGTCGGGTATTAGCTGAAGAATACTCAGAATTTCGTCCCCTGTTCCCGGAGGAAGATCAGCAACAAGAACATCAAGCTTACCCCATCGTACATTGCCAAGAAATTGGTTTATTGCCTTGGCTACCAGTGGGCCTCTCCAAGCAACAGCATCATCGCTCTTCTGCAAGAGGAATCCCATACTCATCACTTTGAGACCTAGCGGACCAACTACTGGTTGTATGAAATTCTCTTCCACTGTTGGACGCTGTCCCTCAAGCCCAAGGAGCTTCGGAACGTTGGGTCCATAGATGTCAACGTCCAGCACCCCAGCAGCAAGCTTCCTCTTTGCAAAAGCAATCGCAAGGTTCGTGGCTACAGTTGTCTTTCCCACTCCTCCCTTTCCTGAGAGTACCACAATCTTGTGCTTGATATCTTTCATAGCTTCGAGAATTTCGGGGGAGGCCATCGGTTTCGACATACTGCATCACGTATCCTTCTTGGCAAAAGTAATCTGTTTTAAGCTGTTAGATGTGACCTAGACCTACAGATGGGTTTCAGAATGTAACCCCTATGAACGCGGTGAGTATCTCTTTGGCAAGTTCATTAGTGGACGCAGCGACAAAGCTCATCCTTGCGTTCATATCAATGGGCACTATGAAGTGTGACCCATTCTTGTCCAGTACAACACCGCCCGCCTCCAGAACCATATGAGTTCCGGATACATGCACAATCGGGAGCATATCCCTAAGGTCAACCATCGCATCAAGTGAACCAGCCGCTGTCCAGCAGAGGTCCAACAAGTTGCTGGCACTTCTTCGCATGTCATAAACGGCTGTCAAAGTTCTGGAGGATGCCTCAGCAAATCGCCCTTCCCACTTTCGCTTTGTGTCATAGGAGATGATTGCATTCTCGATTGGCGTGCCCTTTCTGGGGCGAACACTTTTCCCGTTCTTCTTCACACCTTGGCCTTTGGTAGCCACGTAGGTTTCGTCCGTGAAGATGGAGTCGATGATGCTTAGAGTTACATCATCGGTCGTCATGATGTCTGAGAATGGAATAGCTGAGATCCCTATGGAACAGAGGGGGATTCCTCTTTCTAGATTGGCTGAACCATCGATTGGATCCACTATTGCTAGGAATTCTGGGTTCCCCTCAGCCTTGATTACGCCCTGCTCCTCGGTCATGATGTCAAACTGCATCCCGGATTCTCGCAACACTCTCACAATGATGTCCTCTGCTTGCTGGTCAAGCAGCAAAGTTCTATCACCAAATGAATTGAGCGTCCCAGTCTGTTCTGCTGCCAAGTCCAAATTATCCAGAATATTCTTCTTTGCAGCTTCTACTGCCCTTCCGAGAACCTGCATGAGCGTCATAGTATCTTCACGTGTCTTCGAAGGAATGACCATCTAAATACTATCCGCCCGTAATGGTTAAATGGCATTATGGGACACGTCACACTGAAAGGCCAACATCGGTGTGTATTATGGGTTTTCTGAGCGGCAAGAAGAAAGTTGATGCTGAGCGCGGAATGCTTGAGATGAAGGGCACAATGAATGCTCTGACACTTAGAGTTCGGCGTCTCGAAACAAGAATGACTGAGGAACAAAAGTCTGCGAAGGAAGCCATGGCAAAGGGCGACCGCACATCCGCAAGATCCCATCTGAGCATAGTTGTCGACCTTGAGAATCGCAAGGGGCGCTATCAGCAGCAGTTTCTTACACTCGAAACTGCACTCCTAAATATCGAGGAGGCAAGAGATCAGGCTGAGGTTCTGCGAGCATTCGGCATTGCAAATGAAGCATTGATGGAGGCACGGACTCTTCTGACTCCAATCGAGATTCAGACGCAGCTTGATAAGCTATCAGAATCTTTCGAACATATAACCATTGCAGGGGAGCTGTTGTCGGAAGACCTTTCCACAACAGGGGCTTCAGTAGAAGCAGAAGAGCGAATTGATCGCCAGCTTGATTCTATGGAAGCGGAAATATTGCTAGAGAAAGAGGGTGTTCTGCCACCACTTCGGACGAAGGGTGGCGCGATCTCCAGTGAGAAAGGCAAGTCTGAAGAGAAGCGGATCGACGATCTTCTAGCCAACTTGGAAAGGGAAGCTCGTGAGGAACGAGAGCGTGAGGCTGAGAAATAGGAAATCAGAACTCCTCCCACGGGTTCGGAAGGTGTTATTGCTTTGCCAATTCGATTAGTTGTTTTTGATGCTGATGGCACACTAACGTGTCACTCCAGCATCTGGTGGCGGCTCCACGAGCATTTTCGGACCGAGAAACTAGGGAAAACATATTTCGGTCAGTTCTTTGCAGGGGAAATCACGTACAATCAATGGGCAGAGCTTGATGCAGGTCTCTGGAAGGGGCAGCCCGTTGAGGAAGTGATGAGGGTAGTCGCCGAAACAAGAACAGTCCCTGGCGCTCAAGAAACCATCGCACAGCTGAAGGAGCAGGGAATCCAAGTAGCAATCCTCTCTGGTGGACTTGACATCCTAGCTGATGATATCGGTCGACGAGTGGGTATAGAGTATGTTCTAACTAATAGACTGCTTATTTCAGATGGGATACTGACCGGGGGCGTAGAGGTTAAAGTGGGATGGGGTGAGAAGATTCACGAGATTAGAGAGATCCTCGACCATTTTGGAGTTCCACTGAGCGAAACTGCATACGTTGGTGATGGGAAGAACGATATGACAATCTTTTCCCATGTTGGATTATCCATAGCCTTCCGGCCTGAAACCGAGGAAGTAGCTGAGGCCGCAATGATTACAATTGAGGGTAATGATCTGAGGCTCATACTTGAGCATATTGTTTAATGGTTTAGATTGGTTTTCGTGAAGGGATATCGAGAACCGGAACCAGTGTTCAGAAGCACGACATCCTCAGAATAGTCGATTTCTCCCGATTCAATCAAGTTTCGGAGACCTGCTAGCCCAACAGCCGCCTCTGGGCATATCTCCAGACCTTCCATCAGTGCCGCCATTCTGCGGCTTGGTTCAATTTCATGTTCAGCAACAGCAACTGCACTGCCTCCGGAGCGCCTAATTGTATTGAGTAATAGATGCCCCGCAAAAGGGCTTGGAACCCTAAGGCCATAGGCAATTGTGTTTCCATTGGGCCATGGTTCAATCTCTTCTGCATTTTTTTCAACAGCCCGTACTACCGGTGCGCATGCGCCGCTCTGTGCCGCATACATGCGTGGTCTTTCATTTCCCATCAATCCAATGGCTTCCAGTTCATCGAACGCTTTCCAAATGCCAATCAGGGCGGTTCCTCCTCCCGTCGGACAAATAATTACGTCAGGCACCTCCCATCCCAGTTGTTCAGCGATTTCGAAGCCCAATGTCTTCTTCCCCTCAACCCGATAGGGTTCTTTTGTTGTGGAAAGGTCCGTCCAGTCACCGTTTCTCTTTTTCATCTCAGCTGCGCTGTCTGAAATTGTACCGTCGACCTTGACGATTTCCGCTCCAAACGTTTCACAAACTTGGAAGAATGCCTTTGGAGTTTCTGCTGGCATGAAGACATGGGCTGGTACTCCTGCAGCCGCACAGTATGCGCTTGCGGATATTCCCGCGTTGCCGGCAGATGGAAGAGCGAATGCACTGCTACCGAGTTCGAGATGCTTCGATATCGCTGCGCAGAGACCACGGTCCTTGAAGCTCAGAGTAGGGTTCTGGGCTTCATCCTTAATTCTCAATATCTTAAGACCCAGATGACGGCCAAGTCGTCGTGACAGGCTCAGTGGTGTCCAACCTTCCCCTAGGCTTACAATATAGGACGGCGATTTCACTGGGAGGAGTTGGGAGTATCTCCACATGGAATTCACTCTTGAAGGGAACTCGCCCCGTCCTACAGCCTCACTCACACCTATCGTGTCATAGATTGCAAAGAGAGGTGAACCACAGATGCAATAGGACGCCGTCCTTTCGGCATTGTACTTCCTACTGCACCGGGGACACTCAAGGTGTGAGATGTGTGATATCATTCAATAGACCCAGACGTACGTTAACGCGCAGCCTTATTTGTATCTTTAACTTTTCAACAAACAGCATCAAATCGGACCGGGATACTTATGAGCGAGCTAAAGAGGTCTGTTCTGCCATTCACATCTATCGTCGGCCTTGAACGTCTCAAACTAGCTCTAGTCCTGAATGGAGTTAACCCACGAATAGGAGGCGTCCTCATCTCAGGACCAAAAGGTACTGGGAAGACCACTGTTGTGAGAGCTCTGGCAGACCTACTGCCTGAAGTCGATGTGGTTGATGATTGTCGTTTTGGATGCAATCCGGCACGAAAGGAGTTTCTATGTGCTGATTGCCTAACACGCATGAAATCCGGCAAGGAATTGAAGTCCCACAAACGGAAGATGCGAGTCGTGAACCTGCCGCTCTCCACGACGGAAGATCGACTGATTGGTGCTCTTGACATCGAAAAGGTTCTGCAGGAGGGCATTCAAGCGCTCAGGCTCGGAATTCTCGCTGAAGCTCATCAGAATGTTCTCTATGTTGACGAAATTAACCTACTGCCTGATCATCTGGTTGATGACCTCCTCGATGCTGCAGCAACTGAAGTCAACGTAATCGAGCGCGAGGGTATATCCATCTCACACCCAGCAGACTTTGTGCTCATAGGCACTATGAATCCAGAAGAGGGAGAATTGCGTCCACAGCTGCTTGACAGATTTCCTCTTCACGTTGCAGTAAACAGTAATTTCACAATTGAGCAACGGATGGACTTGGTGCGCAGGAACCTTTCTTTTGAAACCGATCCGGAACGATTCCTAGATGAATGGTCCGAGGAGCAGACAAGTCTTCGCAAACGAATTGTCCAAGCAAAGGAGATACTGAAAGAAGTAGTCTTACCGGAGCACAGTCTTCGGGCTATTGCTATGGCCTGCGATGCCCTTGAAGTTGATGGGGTCCGGCCAGACATCATAATTAGCAAGACAGCAATCACTCGCGCCGCCCTTGAAGGACGTAAGGAAGTTGCTCTAGACGATATGAAGATAGCGTCCCAGCTTACGTTGAGTCACAGAACTCGAAGAGGTGGTTTGTTGGATCCGCCTTCGTCCACGGATATTGATCAAGCCATATCAAAAGCGGTCAGTATTGCGCAGAAATCTGATAAGCGCAAATCCCCTACTGAGGTGCCACCATCTAAGGAAGAAACTGGCCGTCGTTCTAGTGGAGGCAGTTTCAGCAGACAATCCAGCTTCGCGACTGGCGGATCTGGAGATGGCAAAAAAAAACGCCGAGTAAAATAAGGCGTCCCCGGGGTGACCCCATTAAGGGCACAATCTGTGCGGTTATGATGGTGACTGTATTTTTGTATTTCGCTTGGATATACTACAGTCCGATTTCATTTCTGCTAGGCCATCCATTGGGCACATTCCCAACGATTCCGCTTTTCATTCTGAACACCATTGTGTTCATTCCCCTCTGTTACTACGTAATCCGCCTTTGGCTACGAACCATGATGCGAAGGAAGAGTGGACCCGCGGCAGGGATAGATACTGTGGAATCGGGGGATGGGGTTCCTGAATCGGGTGATGAATGGGGTTTCGCTACGCGCCCCTATAGCTTCAAGCCCCCCTCGAAGGTCATTGGTTTCAAGTCTGATATTAGAGAATCCCCAATTGGTATCGATGCAGGGTTCTTTGTGAAGATTCCTGACCTCGCCAGTGGAGAGGCCATCTTTGACGCTAGCGAACTTCGTTCCAAGGTTATGAAACGGTCAAAGGTTTCTTCTGGCGGGTGGATTAACAAGAGGGTTAGCTCCAGGTCCGCTGGGTCTCTAAAAGCATCTGAAACCTCACAACATGGTCGCTCCTCGAGATTTCGAATACCACCGAATAAAGCCAGTAGCATTCACTTGCCTTCCACCGTAATTGCAGCTGTGGCGAGAACAGGTAGAATTGCGCCTGGTCAGAAGATAGCAATCTCTAGGAGCGACATCAGGGAGAAGGTCTTCACCGCAAGAATACCCTTGACGGTCATCCTTGTCATCGATGTAAGTATGTCTATGAAGGGGAGTATGAGCCAAGTACGAGATCTCCTAGAGCGCATAGAGCGTGAAACTCGAGGATCCAGAGACCGCGCAGGTATTATTGCATTCAAAGATAGCGGGGCCGTCGAAGTTCAAATCCCCACATCGAACTGGAATAAAATATATCGCGGTTTCACCCAATTGAGAGTATCAGGCCTTACGCCTCTGGCTGAAGGGCTAATGAAATCCCTTGAAACCGTCAAGAGAGAGAGGATGCGTAGGGAGAACATCGAGCCTCTTGTGATTATCATATCCGACTTTGCGCCCAATGTTCCCCTTGCTCAATCTGTAGGACCCGGTCAAGCCAGGTATACTCCAGTCCGGGATTTGGTCAAGGCTTCACGGATGCTTCGCAAGGCCAATGTGCGGTTGGCTGCAGTCAATGTCGATCCCAAACAGGTTAAGTGGGTTCGGATACTCAAGCGTCCATACCATGACGCGCTAGAGCTGGCCACAATGCTCCGGATGCGAAAGGAGGGTCACGACAATCCAATGGAAACATTGTTGACCGTGCCGGTGTTTCGAAAGACGTTCGGTGCATACTTGGTTGCTCGCGCGGGAGGCGGACATGCTTACCTATCAAGGGAGCTAATGCGTACTGACTCGGTGCTTGGTGAGCTTCTCAAGGGAAGCCACGAAAAGGTGCGCCTTGGAGCTTTAGACCTTGTGGAATCAGAAGCGTACCTATCACATTGAACGCAGCAGTGCTCTCGATTATATTATTAGCGTCTGCTTGCTGCTTGAGTTGCGCATTGGTGCGAGAATCGCCTTGTGTCATAGTGAGTGAGGAGAGCCCAGTATGGGTACTCTATGATTTCACTTTTCATACACCTGTGCACAGTACCAATGCGCACCTCTTGATGTAAAGGAGTCAAACGATATGCTCCCTGGCAAGATCCCACCAGATATTCTCGAACGGTTGGTTTTCACACATTTAGGTAGAAGTGACCCAGATTTAGTTCTTGGTCCTGGAATAGGGCAAGATGCCTCTTTGATTAGGATTGGGAACCGAGTAATCGTAGCTTCCACAGACCCAATTACAGGATCAATTGAGGATATCGGTTGGCTTGCAGTGCATATCAACGCAAACGATGTAGCGACCTTCGGCGTTGCTCCCAGATGGTTTCTGACATCAATCATGCTTCCCGTGGGCAGCACCTCAGCAGAAGTGGGCCGGATAATGAGTCAAATAGACCGCGCCGCAAAGACGCTTGGCATAACCGTTGCTGGAGGACATACAGAGATTACGGAAGGTATTGAGAAGCCTATAGTAGCAGGCTTCATGCTGGGGGAAACCGGTGAGGGGGAGTATGTTACATCATCAGGCGCACAACCGGGAAATTCAATTGTAATAACGAAGACCGTAGGGATTGAGGGGACTGCCATATTGGCGGCCGAGGGCCGAAAAGCACTCTCCAAAGAGCTAGATGCTACCGTTCTTGATGAGGCACTAGCGCTAAGGAGTCAAATCAGTGTGGTGTCTGAGGGACTAAGCGCATTCAGAACTGGTCATCTGACTGCGATGCATGATCCAACAGAAGGGGGACTGGCGGGCGGTTTGCATGAGTTGTGTGATGCAAGCGGAGTGGGCTTTAAAGTGGAACTGGATCGGATACCCATTCATCCAACGACGAAACTGTTGTGCGATGCAATTGACGTGAACGTGTTAGAGCTCATCAGCAGTGGATGCATGCTCATGACTTGCGATTCCAACCATGTGGATGATGTCATAGCAGCAATAGAGTCGGAGAGTGTTCAAGCAACAATTCTGGGTCGTATCCTCGAAGATAAAGAAAAACATCTAATCCACTCTGAGGGGGCGGCAATGCAGTTGGCTCGCCCGTCCACAGATGCTCTGTGGGGCGCCCTGAAGAAAGTCAATCCGTCATGAATCTTCTAAGCTTTTCGACATGTTCGTTTCTTGCACACTCAATCGAAATGGGTGAGAGTGAGATATTGCCATTGGTGATGACCTCATATGCGTCCGTGCCCTCAGTGGCTTTTTTCTCAACGCCACGAAGCCAGTAGTACGGACTTCCATTGGGATCCAATCTGCGCTCGACATCATTGGTCATACGAACTATTGTGGGCTTGGTGTAAATGATTGAGGTGCTGGCTTTAATCTCACAGGGGAAATTCAAGTTCAATGCATCGATACCTTCAGGCAATCCTTTCTTCAACACCCGTTTGACGATGTCATAAGTAATTTCACACTCTCTGGCGTATTCGTGTCTGGAGTCTCTTGGGTTAAACCACTCCTGAGGATTTACGACTCGAGATGTTGCCAGAGCGGGGTAGCCCTGCATCGCCGCCTCGAAGGCGGCACCGACGGTGCCACTAGTCAGCATGCTTTGATACCCAATATTGGCTCCTGAATTAATGCCGGAAACAAACATGTCTATGTTCTTCACAAACTCCTGTGCAAGCGGAACTGAGTCTGCGGGGGTTCCGTCATGAGTGACAAGTCGATAGCCATTCTTCTCACCATGTTCATAGACGCGAATCGGTCTGTTGAATGTTAGCGCTTTTCCCGTGGCACTTCGCTGACTATCTGGTACTACAACAATAAGCTCCATATCTTTGGCCAATGTGTCAGCCAGTTTCAGTAGCCCTGAACCATAAGGTCCATCATCGTTAGTAAGAACGATTCTTTTCAACAGTTTATTCTCCATTCATACAACTGCAGGATGGAGAAAAGGTAGTTCAAATAAGAGTGACGGTGAGAAAAAAGAGGAAGGGACCCAAAAACAAGACCTTGCTCGCTTCCAGATCCTTCTTCTATAATGTACAAAAGGTCTACAGATCGTAAGCCTTCAGGGTTTTGCGTTTGTTGTCTTTGCACCTAAGTGCCGCTGCGGATAGCAGTGCATCGATTTCTTTGTCCATTGCAGCGTAAAAGTCCGCTGAAACTTTCATGTTATTCCTGCGTGCATAATCCTGAACAGCTTTTTTCACTATGTATGGCATTGTTCTAATATCTCCTCTCCCGTAGGAGTCATCTAGAACGCGCCTCGGTACCTTATAAGACTTCACTAAGAATAGTGCCAGAAAGCGCGTTTAGGCCCATTTTGACACTGTTTTGGCGCCTTCCTTATAAAGGAAAACCGCGATTTAGCCCAGAAATGGACAAGAACGCACTTGTGGAGATTAGCTTTATCCTAACTGATCAAGCAGAATGCTTACGATTTTCTGTGACGCAGTGCCATCGCCGTACGGGCAAGATCTCTTGCCATTCAGCCCAGCTCTTACTGCAATCTGTATCGCCTTGGGAAACTCGTTGGGGTTCACTCCCACGACTGATGCATGTCCTGACGCGACTGCTTCTGGTCTTTCGGTTGAGGTTCTGAGGACGAAGACTCTCTTGTTAATCGTCGGCGCAGTGACTTCTTCCTGAATTCCTCCTGAATCAGTGAGGACGTAAGAACAAGAATCCAGCAACGCTAGAAAATCAAGGTAGCCGGTTGGTTCGATAATATGCACGGTTCCTCTAGATTGCAATTCTTCCATCAGACCAAACTTATCCAGTCTGGCAACTGTTCGAGGATGCGCTGGAAAAACAATGTCTGTTTCCAACTGCAGCAATCCATCAACCAATCCGGAGAGTGTTTTCTTGTTGTCCACATTCTCTGCTCTATGGAGCGTAAGAAGGATGAACGCGTTTGGCTTTACATCTTCAATTATGAGTCCCCTTTTTCGTGCAGCTGGCAAACGTTCTTCTAGAGTGTCAATCACGGTGTTACCGGTGACGAAAATCTTCCCCCACACATCTTCCTTGCGAAGATTCTCAGCTGATTGCTTAGTAGGTGCGAATAGGTAGCTCGAAATGTGATCAGTGAGTCTACGATTGTGCTCCTCAGGCATTCGTGTGTCATAACTTCTCAATCCAGCCTCAACGTGAGCTACTGGGATGCCCATCTTCACGGACGCGAGTGCGGCTGACAACACTGCATTTGTATCGCCTTGAACCAAAACAACATCGGGCTTTTCTTTAACAAGTTCTTTCTCGATTCCAACCAGTGCTTTTGCGGTCTGCTCTCCGTGTGTACCCGAACCTATGTTGAGGTTCCTGTCAGGTTCTCGAAGGCCCAGATCCTTGAGGAATAGTTCACTCATGAACTTTGAATAGTGTTGGCCGGTGTGCAACAGGAAACATTTGATATTCCTATTCTCGCATTCCTTGATGATTGGAGCGAGTTTCACTATCTCAGGTCGTGTCCCGAGGACGAAGAACGGACGCAATTCGATTCACTGAGGCTTCAATCACTCTAGGCCTTCATAAGGCTGACGGGCGAACCCAAATGTACATTCTGGGAATGCCAATAACACCTATTAGTAATTCAACCGAAAGCAATCTCGGCTATTGATGCCAGAGGTGGAGATGCACATTGAGATACGCCCTAGGAATTCTTTACGGAGCCATTATTACTGGAATAATCTTTTTAGGAAGTGCTGCCATCCGGCTGGCAGGAAATGGCATTACAGACCAAGCAGAGCTTGATGCGCTTTGGGGCTTATTTCAGATTTGGATTGCTGTGTCTATACTAATCATAATCGCTCCCGTCATAATCGTTTATTTCGTGAAGCGTGATATGTTCAAGGAATTCCTGTTGTTTGAAGTTGGAGGCTTAGCCCTCTTTACGCCCATGTGGCTCCTCTTTGCAACCGAAGTGGCTGGCAGGTCGATTGTCGAGCTTTTCACAGTAGGAATTGAGAGCGGACTAGTCTGGTTTGGGCCTGATGGAAGCTTAATTGGTGGTCACATTCCTCCCTTCCTGCTCATTCCATTACTGGGTCTGATGATTCTCACTGGCATAATTATCCTGCGGCCTTCCTTCTTGGCTAAGCATACGGGTCTTAGCGAGCCTGGCGCATTGAAAGCGCTGAAGGATGACGTTAGTCCATCAGTTGCAAAAGGAGCAGGACCCCCTCCTGGTGCTGAACCCATTGAAACTGAGATGCCCGGTGTTGCACCTCCAATTGCCAGCGCGGCCAGTGAGAATGAGCTGAGGTCATTACTCACCGAGCTTGAAACCCCCGACACAACCATCAGTGCGATATTGAATGCAGGCATCGCCACAGTCACAGATCTTGTAGCTACAAGTCCTGACCAGCTGGTTGCGGCCACTGGGATTGACAAGAAAAGCGCTGAAGACCTTCATATGCTGGTCCAGAAGAAAGTCTGGTTTGGCGGCATCTAGTATCGGTGCCCTGCAATACTGCATTGCATGAATTCATTTGCGACTAGAAGAAGTGATGGCATTTAACGCAATTGTTACGAGGTCGTCCAATGGCGGCTTGCCAACTATCTTGGTCTCGTTCTCTATGGGTTCCCCTATGATGACGCAAGCGGCCCCCACGCTTACTCCTCTCATCTGGCCTATTACAAATAGCGCTGCTGCTTCCATCTCCGTTGCTAGCACGTTTATTCTTCTTAGAGTATCCCACCGAGCTTTCATTCGACCTGGATCTGCTACTAGTTCCGGATGCTCACTGTAAAAGGCATCCTTGCTGTGGCCAACCCCAACTCGAAACTTGGCACCTTTATCCAGAGCTGCCTTCTCAAGTGCGATGACCAGTGCTGGGTCCGCCAAGGCCGGGTACTCTACTGGCACGTATTGCTTGGATGTGCCATCGTCTCTCACAGCTCCAGTGAATATGACAACAGTTCCAGATTCCAAAGTGGAATCAATCGCCCCAGCTGTTCCCACTCTGACAAAGGTGGTACACCCGACTTTGATCAATTCCTCAATAGCAATAGCTGCAGATGGGCAACCTATTCCTGTTGAACAGACTGCTACTGGAACTCCCCTATACTCTCCCTTGAAGCTCCAATACTCCCTCTTCTTTGCAATTTCTTCAGGATTATCAAAAAACTGTTCAGCGATCAATCGCGCCCTGTCGGGGTCTCCAGGCAGGAGCACAAGAGGAGGAATCTCCCTTGGGGCTATTCCGATGTGGTACTCTCGTTCATCTAACATCTATCGTCAACCTGCGCCACGCGGATGAGTCCGTGTAAAAAGGATTATGCCAGCTGCGATGAAATAGGCCGGATTGCAGTTCTAGAGATATGCTTAAAAAGACGCAACCGACGGCGGTCTTGTTGATGACGATGAGCAACGACATTACGGATATTGACCGTCAGATCATGGCAGTCATTAGAACTGACAGCCACAGGCCTTCTGCCATAACTGGAATACTCAAGGGTCGTCATGTTGAGTGCGACAATAATAGTGTAGTTCAATCACTGAACGCTTTGGAGAAAGAGGGGCTTGTTGAGAGGTTCACATCCAAGGCATGGATTGCCACCTCAAAGGCTGATGAATACCTAGAGTGATATCAGTCTAGTACCGCACCACAACTCTGACAGAACTTGGCCTCTGATTCTATCTTCACACCGCATTCCGGACACCTAGTGGCGTATTTCTGCCAGAGGCTTTTCATTTTCTCCTTGGTGCCTTCTTGAAGCAAGCGTTTCCTTTGAAGTTCATTCAGGCCATCCAGTAGTAGGACTTCTGCACCATCTTTCAGCAGGATATTGCCACGCGTGCAGGCTCTCTTGAAGCTATCTGCAAAAGACGAGTCTGCTTTCTCCCAGTTTGCTATTGCCTTCTTGATATGGTCATCAAATGACGCATCGATTGGAATGTGACCCACCCGAGTTGTTATGTGCTCCTCCGGCAGGAAGCAAGGCGTGAAAATCTCAAAGCTCCCATCATCATAGAATGCAACATAGGT
>JAUWOA010000034.1 GCA_030612365.1 Candidatus Thorarchaeota archaeon | reverse complement strand
CGGGAGGCTATTGCCTGCTCCAAGAGATCATAAACGTAGTCAGCTGGCCTATCTAGTACATGAGTGAGAAACTCTGTGGGCCGTCCGCGAAGAGCGGCGTTGATTGCGGCCGCGGGAGTATCCTTGGTCCTCCAAAACTCGCCGTTCACCAATTGTGTTTCATATCCATGCTGCATGAAATCAAGAAGCTCTGCTAAATGACTTGTAACAGGGTGATCATCTCCGAGATCGCGTTCACAGAGAGCCCACTCGTTGTAAATGCATTGGGAGCCAATCAAGTCCGTTACGCTTGGTGTTGCCCCCATCTTCTTCAAATCGCTCATCAGGCTCTTCACTGTGTACTTATTACGCCGTGCCGGGAGCTGAATAGAGTTTTCACCTGCCATTTTGCTTCACCCACCGTTCTCTCCAATAGGTTTGCATTCATAAAAACCATCTGAGGATTGACTAATACCCAGTGTAACAGCATACTGTGAGCCTAGAATGGGAGATTCCACATCATCCATCCCGGTAGACCAACAAAGAACCTGACATAAATGACCAAGATCAGTATCAAGAGGGAAGATAGCACCAACGCCCAGTCCCGTTTCCTGAAACGCAGCATCTCCATATAGGTTCGGTTCTCACTGACGCCAAAGCCTCTTGATTCCATGCTCTCAGCAATCGAGAGAGCACGCCTAATTGACACGATTATTAGGGGCACAATAATGGGTATGATGTTCCTGATGCGCTTGACAATATTCCCCTTATCAAGCTCAACTCCCCGAGCCCTCTGGGCATCCATAATAGCATAGGCTTCTTGACCCAGAGTTGGCACGTATCTCATTGCCATGCTCATTGCGAAAGCAAACTCGAACTTCACACGCATTTGTATCAATGCTTGCGACAGCTGGTCAGGTTGGACCGTGAGGAAGAACAACGAGAATGAAGTCATCAAAGCTACCAACCGGATTGCCAACGAGAGGGAATAGGAGAAAGGGTACTCCATAGGTGAGAGCAGCGTATTGAACACTAGCACGAATACAAGAAGAGCGCCCAATCCCTTCATGCTCTTTGCCCATCTGCCTAGGGATTTCGCTGCAGCAATCAACGGAAGAAGGCAGGTGAAGACCATGAGGAGAGGGATGATTTCCATGAACATCATGGATACTGTTGCACACACTATGGACAGAACAAGCTTTGATCGTGGATCCAAGCGATGCATAACTGAGTCCTGTCTTGTGTACTGGAAAACTTCAAGGAACGACATCTATGCACCCCCAAGTATCCCCATGATGGTTTCCTCTAGCTCAGACAATAAAGTCAATCGTTGGCCAACTTCTGGGAAAACGTTTCGCAACGCTCTAGCGGCTAACGTCATCTGCGGGGGTGCGAGTGAACATCTTTCAATGACCTCATCATTGCTCAACACCATGTTTGTAGATCCATCAGCAATAATCTGACCATCAGCCATGGCAATTGTGCGAGGAAAGTTCTCGATAACAAACTCAATGTCGTGCGTCACAACAACGACTGTTCGTCCCCGCTTGTTCATCTCAGCGAGCATTTGGGCAAGCTGATTCTTTTGATGTGCATCCTGTCCGATTGTTGGCTCATCCAGCGCCAGAAAGCGTGGCTCTGTTGACAGGACTGATGCGAGCGCAACACGCTTCCTCTCACCGCCAGACAAAGTAAAGGGAGACCTCTCTGCGAAGCCCTCCAAACCCAGACTTGCCAGGGTCTTCTGACGTCTCTGCGCGGCCTCACTCTCGGTGAAGCCAATGTTTCTGAGGCCGAACTCCACTTCCTTCTTCACCGAATCAAGGAACAACTGATGGTCAGGGTTCTGGAAGACCAATCCCACCTTTCTGGCGATTTCTGCTACTGACATGAACTTGGTGTCGCGCCCGTCAAGAATGACCCGTCCCTTCTGTGGACGGAGAAGGCCGTTCATGTGTTTGACCATTGTGGTCTTGCCTGCACCGTTGGCACCGATAACTGCAAAACGCTCACCATCGTCAACCTGTAGAGAAATACCCCGGAGGGCTGTGTAGACGCCATCGTAGGAATAATGCACATCTTCTAGGATGATCATCTTGATGTCGCCTCCTGAACAAGCTCAGCCAATTCCACCCCTGTCAGAGGCACGTTTCCGAGTTCAATGCCCCTTGTTTTCAACCGCTTGTACACCTGAGTCGCCTTGGGCACGCCAACGCCAATCTCCTCACAAAGGTCCATGGCAAGGACTTCTCTCGGATCCCCATCAGCAACGATACGTCCCTTGTCCATCAAGATGATACGAGATGCATCTTTTGCCACCAAGTCAAGCCGATGTTCCACAAGAACGACAGCCATACCTCTCTTGTTGAGATGTGCGATTATCTCGAGAATAGCCTCTGCACTCTGGGGGTCAAGATTCGAGGTGGGTTCATCAGCCACAAGGACTTTTGGCTTTAGGGCGAGCGTTGCAGCAATCGCGACTCGCTGCTGTTCACCACCCGACATCTCGTGAGGGTGTTTTTCTCTCAGTTCTTCAAGGTCGAGTAGCTCTATCAGTTCCTCTACTCTGCGTCTTATTTCACTAGGCGCGACACCAAGGTTCTCGGGACCGAATGCAATCTCTTTTTCCACATCGAGAGTTACGAGCTGATTTTCTGGGTTCTGAAACACCAAACCTGCAACAGAGGCGAATGTCGCCACTTCATACTCACGGGTGTTCTTTCCGTCCGTGTAGACATTACCAGCAACATATCCGCGATGGAACTGAGGAACAAGCGCGTTTATCGCTCTGCAGAAAGTAGTCTTTCCACACCCAGAAGGCCCTGTGATGACAACATATTCGCCATTATCGATGGTGAGTTTGATTCTTTTCAAAGCGAGGGAGTCCGCTCCTAGGTACTTGAAGCTGAAGTCGGCGAACTCTATCAGCGCCATGGATTCTCTCTCTCCTAGGATGACTCATCACTCTCAGGTGATGACTTTCTCTTGATTGCGTCCCTAATGAGTTGTACTGCTCGTGAGGCAGCCTTGTCTCCAAGTATCCTGCCATTTGCCCCAGCAGCGTTGGGATGTCCGCCTCCCGTTCCCTCAATTAATTCTCCGAGCGGTTTCATCACGTCACTTCCCAGATTAACGCCAGTCTTCTCATAGAACTCCGTGGTGCTCCTAGAGCTCAGACGTACTTCTCCACTGGATGGACTCCCACTAACGATGGCGACATCCGCACCTATCCCAATCAGTCCACGGCATGCACTAGCCTCAAAGGCCTTGATTTTGGATGTGACGATGATCCAGTTGTCAATATTGTGGACCTGCAATCGACCGGCAGCCTTGAGCCGCGCTATCCGTTCCGACCTACTAGGTTTGATGGCCAGTGAACTCATGCATGCTTGATAGTCAGCTCCATTGCGCAATAACTTGGTTGCCGCAACGAGAGTATCCTCGTCTGCATAGAGGAATCTGCGCGTGTCAAACAACATCCCAGTGAGGAGCAGATTTGCGATGTTCGCTCCGATATCCAATTCGACCTCATCGTATAGACCCGCAATAATCTCGCAAGCAGAGTATCTATCGCTCCGTACAACTGCATGCTTCGCAATGCTGTCAAGCTCTGGGTTAGGTTCATGATGATCAATCACCAAGGTCCGTTCAGGATTGACAACGATATCCTTGAGATTAGGACCGAGTTGTAGCAGGCTATTTGTATCTACAAGGATTACCAGGTCGTGATTATCTTCAACCGTTTCAAGAATCTCGGCAGTAGGTGCAAATCTATCGAGTACTTGCATTGAGAGCCTGCTTACATCATCGCACGCAAGCTTGGGCTTACTCTTGGGGTTGAGTTTCCTACAAATATCTGCGACTGCTATCATTGAGCAAACTGCATCAGGATCTGCATTATGATGCCCCAGAATCACGGGATGAAAAGATGACTTCAATAGGGAAACGAGATTCAAAGGGGCTTCATCTCCGCGAGCCATTTCTCAAGCCACTCTGTTCCGAATTTGTTTGCTCCCTCCAATATATCGTCAAGTGAGTGACCGGTGTCGTATTCCTGCGCCAAGTCCAGTTGTACTTCAAACTCGAGAGTTTCATCAAGATCGAGTATGCAGGTCACCGTAAGCTCTGAGATGCTCTTTTTTGGTACCTTATCGAAGATATACTGCGTGATGGCCGCTTCACACTCTTCTGTCAACTGCTCAAGGTCAGATTCCGATAACTCTGGTAATCCAATCTCAATTACTGGATTCATGTCTCTCACTGGAGCCTGAGATTGTGTTTGCTAAGCTCGAGCTGTATCTTCTCCTGAAGCTCCTTCAGACTAGCTGCGAGTGATTCTACTTTCTTTTTCATGGAGTTCAGTGTCTTCTCGAGAACTTCTTCTCGATCTGCAAGCTCCTTGACTGTTGAGGGCTTGTCAACCTTGAACAGAATTTGCCCGACATTCTTGTAGGTCACAACATCATCAGGCTGCTTGTTTAGCTCTTCAAGAGTTGCCTTGACCTGATTCAATTCCATCTGCCATGTCTGCAATTGGGCAGCCATCGTTTCATAGTTACGCTGCATGGTATCGAATTTTCGCAGGTCTTGTTCCAAAGCGGGGGGTAATGTCTGAGCCATAATTGTTGAACTCCCTTTCAAGTACGGAGCGTTTCAAAGTGCGCCTGATGAGTTACGACTTAAGGGTTTTGGCATGAAGAAGAACTGGCCCACGACCTCCGAGCATTCATGGTTTGCTCCTCAGATAGTGCGTACGTTTTTCAAGCGGTTCAAGTCAGACGATGTCACATCTCAAGCCAGTGATAGTTCATGCCTGTTTGAAACGTCAGAATGCCTCTTTCAGTTTCTCTCGTAGCGCCAATGCCCATTTGATAAGCTCTGAGAGGTCGCCCCGTAGCTTCCATACGGAGCCCACATCCGGGATTGCCTCATACATTCTATCCAGGAGCGCCACTAATCTGTGGGGGCTCACTGAGCCTCTTTTCTTATCACGCACCAAGGCCTTGACCTTGAGTGCAAGAGCCTCAACAAGGTACCACTCAGCAAAACCGTTTCCAGAGTTCATGGTCTCCAACATTTCGATGCTTTTTTCTATTGGGCCCAATGCTTGGCTTGGTTGTCCCCTATCAAGAAGCTCTTTGGCCTCTGCACTTAGTCTGCCATATTCCAATGTGATCCTCATTGGGTCAATCCGTGATGCCTCTTCTTCCGTGCTTGCGAACAGAGGTGTGAACTCGTGGCCCCTGTGGTCTTCAGCTGCCATCTCTGCAACAAGTCTGTTGAGGTCAGTTTCAAGGCGCTCCTCGTTGATTATCTCGCAGTCTGAGAGGTCTGCATTCTCCGGGTGATTCCTCAGTTCCCTCCACACATCCCTGGCAGTCCAGCTCTCCTTAACAACGATGGAACCTTGAGTCACGTATCGATTATGTTCTATTTCATATAATGCGTACTTGAGTGTTCGGACCTCTCGTCTAAGTATGATCTCGTATTGATTCTCAGGATGATAGCCCCGACCCCTGAGAGAATGTTGAATTCGCTCTCTGAGGGCGTCTGGCTCAGATATTCTTTCAGTGGAAATGTGGCGAGTGATGGCCTTCATTATGTGTTCAGTCATGGTCTCTAGAGTAGCTTCCGGGTTTAGCTCAATGTCAAAGGAGGTGCCACGATAGTATGTCCCCTTGAGTTCTGACCGGGCTGTCCACCGGACATGGCTCTTACTCCATACCAGCGACACTATCCATCTATCCACACGTGGAAGAAGGTAGGTCCCTGGAACGACTAGCTTCTCCAGTACACCTGGGATGAAGCTCCTGTAGCTCTCCACTAGGTGGACGCACTCTGCAAATTCTCTAGGAAGACTACTAACATCAGGGACGTTGAACTCGTGGATGATCCATTCTGACTCCTCACTATACATGAGCGCACCAGTCCTCAGGAGGGTTCCTAGGGCTGGTCCGCCAATACGGGCTATTTCGAAGGCTCGTACTCCCTCGGGGATTGAATCCTTACTGGTCATTCCTACTCTCCAGCAAGTACCATGTCGGTAGATTGACTCGTTAAGGATCGAGTCGGGCTGGCTCTCTGGCCCCTCCACTCGTTTCAGGTACTCCTCAACCTTCCCTTTCGCATCCTCCTGCCTTTTCTTCAGTTCCTTTTCGGAGATGTTTCTCAGAGGACAGACTGAGGTGTCGTGATACACGTCAAGTCTGAGGTCAGTACGTCTATCTGAATGGATGAACTCTCTGGCAGTCGGAGGGAGTTCGATGTCTGTGTGCCTGAAGGGATTTTTTCTCTCCACCCAAGGTCTGAGGAATCTGGCATCGCTCTCATACCTTATGTCATTGAACCTATTCCACACGAACCGTTTTCCATCGACTGCAACGGGTTCACACTCGAAGTCCGGTTTTCGTAGAATCTCCAGTAGGTCCACTGTCCTCCTTACTAGAAGCCTTGCTCTCTCTTGGAGTTCCTCGTTCTCACCTTTGATGTGAAGGGAGAGAGAGAACATCTCTTCCTTGTGGTCGACGGACAGCTTGCATATCACTGATTCACAAGGTGCGAATGCGACCCTGATAACCTCTAGTGCTACTTCAACAAGGTCCTCAAGATCAACTGGAATCCTTCGCACCTCATCGAGAGGAATTGGTCTGAGGCTGGCATCAGTTCTGAGTGTCAGGGACCTCAGTAGAGTCACAGTCTCTCTCTTTCTTGTGTAATACTCCAGCCGTCCCATAGGGACCCATATCTGTGTCTTAGCGTCAAGGACCCAGAGACCTCTCAGACTCCTCTGTTCTGCAATCATGATAGGAATCTTGATGGTTTGTGCAGTCCCTGCTGACTCACTCAACATCGTAAGATCAGTTTCCCCCCAATAGGGCTTGTCACGAATCAGACCCTTCAGAATAGCATGAACACCCACTTCAATGTCCTTCACGAGGGGAATCAATGTGGCATTCATCTCGTGACTCCCCGGCCTGGACTGGAATAGCAGCCAGAGTGCCGATGATTTTTCCTTCACCTTACGTTCCACAACAACGGCCTGACCAAACAGGACGTTGCTGGTATGGTTTCTCTTCTCCAAGATGGCTCCAAGGGTCCTCGTTCTTCTCAAGACACTAGCGTAGAGTTTCGTTCTATGGAGCACTGACTCTCCTGTCTTGTGTTTCTCGTGATACCTCGGGGTCAGACCAAGTTGAGTCAGCTGCCATGGTCGAACGTAGTCCCATAGCTCCTCTGCCAAATGAGTCACTAGTCTGGGTGGTCGAACAGCCTTGATGGCGGCCAAGAGTATCAGAAACAGATGATTGCCAGTGATCATGAAGATGTCTGGATGACGTGTCACAATCCTGCTCAAGTGTTGATACTGTTCCTGAGTCAGACCGGATGGCATCCATGATCGGGTTTTCCGGAGCATGTTCCAGAGTTCCTTGCTCATGGGCTCAAGCTCAAAGAAGCGCCGGATGCCCCTGAGAGAGTCCAATATGTCCCGAGAGGACTTTCGTCTGTAGGAGCTGCTCATTCTCTCAAGGACTGTGCTCAGAGCATTCAAGAACTCCTTCCACTCCCCAGCGTGCGCTCCATTCCTTTCGAGAAACCTCAGTGCACGTCTCATAGCAGCTAGTTCAGTCCGAATGATATCTCTGTCATTAATTGTCGTGACCTCAAGCAGTCCTTCATGGGGAGGTCTTGTGTTCATTTTTGGATGTTCAACATACAGACGAGTGCTTCTGTAATCCCGAGTACTGTTGATCTTGTGAATTGGTTCAAGGCGGATGCCCTTGTCGCTGTCTGTTTCACCAACTTTCACCTGATACGGTGCGAACGACAGACGGTGCGCCATGGCAACTGAAGCTTCAGAAACATCTGGAATTGGTGACCTAATGATACTCGCTCCTTCACGCATAGGGTCATTTTCAAGTTCAAACGGGAAGATGTGTGGCAGAAGTTCTAGTGGGGCATCAATGTCCTCCGCACCGTAGGTCCTACTTGGTCGGCCTCTGGCAGGGTTCATTCCCGGACCCTTGAAGAGTATCCATGAACTGGTATCATGGTCACTCCCTCTATCCACATCAGACCTGAACCTCTCTCCCCAGTTCTGAAGAACATCTACAAGTATCAGCTGGGCTTCGTGGTCGTTATCACGTTCTCGCACGATGATTCGGACATCGTCATCTGCAGGAGCGTGAGACCCAGACCTTGGTGGAGGCATAGGAAGATTCCATACAATCTCATCCACAAAATACATCCACGGGCTACCTGAGTAGAAGGGGGCAACGCATCTGGTGTCATATCGCTGACTGGTCGCGCTGATGGGAACCGGTCTGTCGAACCATATCACTTTGGAGGCTCCAGGCACATCTGCAATGAACTGCAGCAGAAACTCATCGAGGGCATCCGTCAGATGGTCAGGAGTGGCCCTTCTGATCATGTCCCAACCTGTCACAACAATAATCGGTTTCTTGGCGCGATTTAGGATTGGACAGATAACGTTAGCGAGCGTCTTGACGGTCCCATCACCATAGATGTAGCTATGAATCTCTGAAGACAGGTCAATGAACTTGACCCTTCGCCGGAAGAACTGTTTCACTGCGTTAGCCTGCGCTCCAAGTCTGAGCCGCCCATCTCGGAGAATGGGGTCAGAGTACTCGCCTGTAAGGTCGAACCAGAGAACATCCCTGTGTCTTCTTCTGGCCAAACGATGGATGTACTGAAGTCCATGCCACTTGGCTGCCACTCTGGCTGCGGACTCAGCAGGTGAACCCTTCCCCGACACCGAGAGGTAGAGAATGAACTCTCTGTCGTCCTCCCTGTTCTTGGAGTGGAAGAATGGATCAAAACGCTCGACACGCTTCGGCGGTACAACGACTGTGACGCTTGCTCTGTCTGAGAACACAATGAATCCCATCTGCAGAATACGTTCCCCAATCCTACACTGGAACAGCTCTCGCTCTGGGGGAGTCTGCGTTCTCATGGTGCTGTAGGCATCCTTCACAAGATGCAGAAGGTTCTCTCGTATGTCCTCCCAGTTCTCCTTCGAGTCCACCACAAGAACCGCCTTTGTCAGTCGCTTTGGTGGGTCTGGATCAGCTCTTGCCATTCGTCGATAGTCAGTGAGAATGGCGCTCTCATAGGCCTTGAGTTGTTTCGTTTCATATCCGGAGGGCGTGCTGGCAAGCACATGGTCCCACTCTTCCTTTGCCAACATCTGACGCTCAAGGTTGTACTTCGCGACTCGCTTGCTGGTGTCTATCGACTTGGTGCGCATTGCGTACATGTCTACACCAAAGGCACTCCTTGTCTTGATCTCGATGACCATGCACGGCTCCCACATAACTTCAGACTGTGAGCCATCAGCACGAGAGATGGTTTTTCTCCTGAAGAGTACAAGGTCAACACGTCCCCTGCCGTCTGCAACAGGGACTTCTGCAGTTAGAAGAAGTCCTGACTTATCAAGGACCATGGAGTCACCGTGCCGAACAGGTGCAAACAGACTGAAGGGTCGGTGAGTAGAATAGGCATTGGCGATAAAATCGTGGAATGCAACGCCGATTCTTCTGCTCTCCTCAATTGCCATCTTGAGGAGATGCTCTGCATCCCGATGAGTCAGGATTCCATCTTTGATCAAGCGCTTGACAAGCTCGACATGAGTCTTCCAATCTTGACTGTTATCTATCTGGCATCGCTCTACCATCTGCATGATGAGGTTTTCAAAGCCCTCTATCTTGCTAGTTGACTCAGTATCATATTCGTCACGAGTCGAGTATTCATGAAGGTCATCTGCGACTATGTTAGCGCTCCCAGGCTCATCTGATACATCGTCAGGAGCAAGACAGTTCTTCTGTGAGCGCTCCGTCACCACGCTTTCTTCGTTCATAGTTTCAGAGATAGATGCAGTGATTGACTGTGGACGTCCGTTACGCGTCCCAAACAGAGCTTGAATCCTCAGCACGATTTCTCTCAGTTCTCTTGCGCCGTTGGGCGTGAAGTGTGGTCGTCCAACTCTGCGGTCGCTGTAGACATAATCAAGAAAGGGCACCAGTCTGTCAATAAGCTCATCCGTATACTTCTTCGCAGTCCTCTGTGACACTCCATACTTCAAGCATTGACGGTGGAGCTCGATTGTGTGACTTCGGACCATATCAATGAAGTCTAGTTCAGCCATTGAGTGAGTCGGGATGTATTGTGGGTTCCTAGAGCTTCGAGGGTAGCCCCATGCCTCTGTGCCGTCATTAAGAACAATCCTCAAAGGTTCAGGGAAGCTATAACGATCAGCTGCAATATCGCGCATTCTACTTCCTGCATAGTCCCCCAATTGATTGAGATACTTCTTGTTCTCCTTTCTTCGTCTTCGCTTCTCCTCTGTATTACCATATCTGGCTGCAGTGTTCATGATGATCTTATTGAAACTGCGACGTATGTTGTTCTCAGCCCTCTGAAGAGGAGTTGCATCAGGAATCTTGGCTGATACACTCTTGCTGTACTTGCTCTGGGCCTCCTTCCAGATCCTGCAGAGACCCTTCCTTCCCTTTCCGCCTTCGTAGAGGTGTCTGGTGTCCTTCGTAACCCGCTCTCTTGCCAGAGCCAGGGTTGCTGAAAGACCCAGACGCAGTGCTGTAGTCAGTACCTTGCCTGGTTTTTTCGGTTCGGGAAGCCTTCCCATCACGATGACCGGATTAATAGCATTCGTTTTATATATAGGAGTTTCGGGTTGCGTCCAAACCTAATTACATCGATAAGTCTGAAATACGCCGGTGATTCAGAGTCTTAGTGTGTAGATATGTCTAATCTTGTTAAATATAAATAGAGGTCCTTATTAGGAAACCTCAGAATGAATTAGCGGAGAAGAAACAATGACACAAGACATCCAGCGCCTTCCCTGGAAGCAACTACCAAAGCAAAAAACAATGGATGGCAAATATAAATGGAGTAAATCGACATCCTCAATCAAATATCTTGTAGAGTCCTTCTCCCTCAATTCCTCAGACAGAGAAGTATCACGAAAAGGAAAGGGTCGGGAACCCGACTTGCAGCAGATTGCGGAAACGCTCTGCAGTTCAGGAAGGAAGGTCAGTAACACAGACCTTGAGACCCTCACTCAACACTTCGACCGCTATGTCGATGCAGTGAACCTAGTAGTCAATAGAATCTATTCCAACCCAAAGAGAGCCCAGAAGCTTGGCAAGAATCTCGCGGAGTATCGAGGCCACGGATACACGATCCTCCGAGAAGAGGTTGACCTATGCTATGCAAAGAACGAGGATATCAGAGAACTAGTCTTTGAAAGAATGCATAGAAACGTCCTTGAACAGGCAGCTCGAATTACATTGACTGACTGGACAAGAAGAGAGTTATTCAATGCCGCATTGACACTCCTAGACCACTCTGCTGAGCATCTTGTCAGACTTCTCAAGAATAGCTACGTCCCCTCTGACCTGATACGACAGGTTCGGGATCAATGCGAGTCAGTGAAGAACAATGGTTCTGGTTACCATTATTCTCTTGGCGTGTTGAAACAGCTCAGGCTTGCCCTTGATATCTTGGTCCTTGACAGACTGGATGAGAAGACCAGTTGGCGCACTCGCCAGAGGGCAAAAGTCAGGGCTGTGTTCAAAGAAGAATGCAAGAACCTCGACTCAATAATCAAGACGCTCAAAGAACAAGTCAACATGTGGGTGATGAGAGGTTACCCCTTTAAAACCCCCCAGCTCCGTGGTCGAACCGAGGACTTCTCAGCATCTACAGAGAACTCCAGAGGCCAAGGCTACTGGTTCACCTTGGACCCAGAGAGAAAGAACGAGGTCCTTCTCTTTCTGAAATTGCCCCCTGGAATAGATGGCAAGAGTCATGACCTATCCCCATATCGCTCTCGCACTATCGCGTTTCGGTTCCTCAACTGGTTCCCAAGAGCAGCTGAGAGAGCTCTGTTGAAGGCCGATTATTCTTCAAAAATGGGGGATGTTCATCGAGCTGAGAAACTCAAGTTCAGGACTGCCGTATTCAAGGATATGAACATGCAGCTCCTGAACACAATTAGCCTACAGCATTCCAGGCATAGACTCTCAAGGATGAAACAGAGAAAGTCCGTAGACATCAGAGAGGTGACAAGACTGGAAGCGAAGACCCATGAGCTGAAGGATTCCCGGAGGTCTGCGCCTCCAAGGCTTCTTATGAGAGGAAGGCAAGTCACTCTACAGATTCCATTTCTGGCACCAGACCCTGAACTCATCTCTCAGGTCTTTGGTCCGCGAAAATACTGCACTCGTGCAGGAGCGGACCGTGGAATCCGGGTGCCTGTCGCTCTCTCGGTTCAAAGAAATGGGGTGTATCACGATTGCCTTGTGTCAGCAAATCAGATCATCGACAAGAGGGAGCGACTAAGAGCTCACGCTCGACAGCTCACATCTGAGGTAGACAGGAAGAGGAACAACTGGGACAAGAAACGGAAGGGACTGTCATATCCCACACCAATCCTACGAAAGGAGCAGCTCATAGAAGCAGTGTGGAGGAAAATTCGTCGTCTCGACCGTGAGATTGCTCGGCAGGTGGCTTCTGAAACCGTGTGGTGGTGTGAGGAGCATCGAGTGAAGACTTTGTGTTTCGAGAACCTGAAGAACTATCAGCCCCCCTCAGGCTATAGGGACCTCTCCTGGGCATTGAGCACAAACCTCTGGGGTAGGATAATCGAAACTGTGACTTATATGCGAGTGGCTCTCGGGCACAAGAGAGGTGGGATATGGACGGTCAATCCATATCTGACTAGCCAGAAGTGTCATCGATGTGGTGAGAGAGGACTTCGTGTTCAAGATCCGGTTTCAACTGAGGAGAAGCGGGGTGGAGAATTCTTCTATTGTCCCCATTGTGATGTTCACTTTCATGCTGATATCAACGCAGCGAGGAACATCGTTCACGTTCAATCAAGGTCCAGTGCCGTTCCTGGACGGACAGAGTGTCCAACTCTGGCCAGCTTACAATGAACGGTTTTGGCCTGTGTCAGTCACGGATTCCACAGCCATCTTGCAGCCAGACACCCATGCCAAATAGGAGTTCATTGCAGCCCTTAAGGCAGTGAGGTCTCCTGCTGCAAGTTCGATGATTAGGGTAGCCCCTTCAACTGAGATGCTGGCTGCGCACCTGTCTGCAGGAGATGCGTCGACTTCTGGCAAGAGAGCAGATTTTATCATTTTAGCCAATTCATTCGATTCCAAATCAATGGAAAGCGTTGCACTTGCACTCTGAACTGACTTTGAGGTCATGATTTCCGCACTCTGCGTTAATAGCTATTCTTGGGAACTATCCTCGTAAAAGGACTTCGAAACGAACGCTCTTATTCCAAATGCTATGGCACTTGCTGTTCTGCAATGAGCTGAGGAAGAACTACACAAATACCGAGGTGATCCTCATCCTCGGCCCAATCTCAAGACCATCTTTTGCATGATAAAATGTCCAGAGAGTTTTGCCGGTTGGGAAGTCTTGAAGCCACACCACAACCTCGTTCATGCCTTTTGATCCAACAGCCACAATTTCCAGTGATTCAGCAATGGGCGTATCTAGGAGCTTGCTCAGCATTTCAGCGATTGCTCTGGTCTGTTCACCAGCTTCACTCTGGACGGCTATCGAATGGATATTGCGCATCTTCGGACTGCGTGAAGAGGTTACCTCGCGGCGAAGCTTGGCACTCTCCACCCGCACCTCCATTATCTGTCCTCCATCTGGCGATAGAATCTGCAGACTCCTAGGATTTCCCTTGAAAAGCGATACTACGATAGCAGCACTTGCTCTAGACTGCTTGATTCGCGACGAAAGTTCGGCTATGCTCATTCCGCCGCGGTTGAATCGCTCAGTACCGGGGAGCACAGTCCAGAGATCGCGTGCAAAAGAGCGGACTCTGTTAGATGTCCGCCGAGAAGTTGTGATTAGGACAGATGGCATCAAGGCCCCCTCAGTTACGGAACCCATAATGAGATTCAGGTCTACTCTTGGCCTTCTTCTGGAGAAACCTCGGGGGTTTCGGCTTCAAGCCCTTCATCCACTTCAGTTGGAGAGGCTTCCGCAGATTCCTCAACCTCTGTCGAGAGAGGTGTCATGAATTCCGGAACAACATCCTCGTCATCACTTCTGAGAGCAAGGAAGTCACCAGCAACTCTCTGGGCTATAACGCGCTGTGCGGCCTTCCCAGCGTCTGTGAAGGGAACGTACGCTCCTCCAGCAAAGAGAAGCTCACACTTTCTGCATCTCCAGAGTCCAACGGCCACCCGCCTGAGAGCTTTAGTAGCACACGCTGGACAGCGCACTGGCTCTGCACGTCTCTTATCGATGTCAAGAACTCTGCGCCGCAGTTTGGCCCCATACCTAACGCCATATCGCCCTGTACTACCGACTTTCTTCGTTCTCGCCAATGTCTTGGTCTCCTAGATTCCTTTCCCGACCCAAATTGGGGCGTTTTGGACGACGTTCCGGGATAATATCACTCGCCCATCTGTTTGTCTTATTAGCCTATCTATCAGTATTCGAAGGAGAGGAGCAAGGGCAAAGCCCTTACTGGTTTCATTTCTTCTTTCTTGCCTTTATGGTTTCCTTGATGAGTTTCTGCAAATCCTGAGCACGCTCAATCGCCATGGTTATTGAGGACTCAATCTCATCAAGTGTGAGGGGGCCGGGACCGCCACCCTTTTGCATGGCTCTCAGCTTATCATCCTTGTCGACCGCCATTGTGAGTCGACAGTCTTGCACCATCTCCTCCTTCAGAGACGGGTCAATCACCAGATGGCGACCAATCCTCGAAACAGTAACCTCGACAGCTGAGTTCTGAATCGGTAGATCCAGTTTCTTCCCGGTTGCAACAGCGCTTCCATCTTCCCACTTGTACTCGTCGAACTTAGTGGTGTGTAATGCTGCAGCTACTGCCAGTGAGGATGCATCAATCAGATTGCCGTCGTACTCCAGAGGATATATGTCAGCGAATACCATGTACACCTTCTTTCCAGGTTCAATACACAGTTTTGCGGTGTCAATCATCTCGCTCTCGCGAACACCCCTGTCGACCACTCTGGCGAGCTCAATAGCAGGCTCCTTAGGTGGACCAAGCTCGAACAGTGGTGAGGCAAGTGGTTGCAGCTCCGCAGTCACCATCATGACTCCTTTATCCGGTGAGTCCCCGTAGGGCTCCCCTAGGAGTACCTTAACTCCAGCAATCACGCTTGTGTTTCCGAGACGTACAAGAGCTGAACCCTCGGCTTTCGCAGCAACAACATCGATTTCAATCTCGGTGTTTCTACACTCGTCAAAGGCCCTGCCGTCTATTCGCTTTCCAGCGTCGAGCAAATTCGCAACATAATCGCGATCAATGTTGCTTATGACCTCAGCACTATAGTCACCCATGTCTATTCATCCTCCTCTCCTGCAATCTCGGCTTCGCCAAGATCGGTTTCCAAGTCATCTTCATATTCTTCGTCATCCTCACCCTCAATCGCCACCTTCTTGGTGTATGCACGCTTCAGGGCTTCCTTCTGGAGCTCAAGAATGTACTTCATTGCAGTAACTCCCATCCCCATGGCCTCAACCAGTTCCTCCTTAGCGAAGGATCCATCCTGCTGCAGCAATGTAATATCTCCAGTTGTGCCTAGCATGGCCATTGGTACATCGCCTCCACCGTACTTGTCCTCCTCGTCGCCCAAATCAACCAGAAGCTTGCCTTCCGCCTTGCCTACAGCAACAGCTGGCACTAGAGTCTTCATTGGTATGCCTGCGTCAGCAAGGGCCAAGGAAGCTGCGTTAATTGCCGCACACCTAGTACCGCCATCAGCTTGTATTACCTGGATGAAGACATCCACAACTGCGCGAGGGTAGTCTTCCAAGAAGAGAGCGGGTTTCAATGCATTAGCGATGACCATGGAGATTTCACGTTCTCTTCGAGATGGTGCTGGCCTTTTCCTGTCAGGGACAGAAAAAGTAGCCATACGATATACGCATCTAAGATAGGCCCTGTCATTTATGGTCAAATGCCGGGGATGAAGCTCCCTGGGACCATATACGGCAGCCAAGATGTAGGTATTGCCTTGTCGAATAGACGCTGAACCATCAGCTTGTTTCAGTACACCGACCTTCAGTTCGATAGGTCGCATCTCATCAGTTCTTCTGCCATCAACTCTCAATCCTTCGGGATTGATAAGAAAGTCTGGCTTCGTTTCCGGACTCATTCTTCAGTCACTTCCTCCGTTGTGTTATCATTATCCTTTTCAGCCTCCGCTTCTTCAGCAGGGGCTAGTTCCTCGTCAGATGCCTTGGGCTCTGCCGGTTCTTCTATCGGTGCAGTCGTCACTTCCTCAACACTCTCTTCTTCAACCACAGGCACCGGTTCTTCTTCTGGCGGCTCCGCCTTCACGGGAGCTCTTGCCTCTTCTTCGGACTCGATTTCGACCGTCTTAGGAGCCTTTTCTTTTATGTCTGCCATCTCTTGGTCAAGCATCGCACCAATTCTTTCAGTCAGCTTCGAAGTGTGCGCCTGCGCCTCAATCATCTTGAAAGCTTTGATTGCTAGATTGAGAGTGGGGGTGTCAGTAGCGCGAACCCAAATCCGTCCATTCTGAGCGACCACCGCTTCAATTCGAAGCTTGTCCTTAATCATGTTGATCATCGAGCCCGACCGTCCGATTATTCGTGGTATCTTTGCGGGGCTCAAATCGAGAATCATACCTTCAGTGAGCAGCCCCAGTCCTCTCCCTTTGAGTGTAAGGAATGGGCCGCTATTTCTGTCGAAGGCGGTGATTTCTGCTGCGATTACATCGCCAATGTCGAAATAGCGAGATATGTCATCGTCATAGGGACGTCTTAGCGCATTGTTCGCGTGAAGCGATGCGCCGTAAGGCCCCGTGATGTCGACCTTCCAGTTGTTTCCAGCAACTCTGGTAATAGTACCTATCACAAGGTCACCCTCACTGGGGATGTACACTCCTTCTAGAGGAACTACTTTCACGGTGTTTCCACGCAGTTCCGCGATACCTACTAAAGCCGAGAAAACCTTACCGTCCTCGTCATAGGTCCCCATGGAAGATCGATATCGACCCTCCGCAAGTAGTTCTCCGGGGACTACTACTTCTTTCTTCTTAAAATAAACAGCCAAATTTATTCCCTCATTTTGTATTCATACTTTATTGCAATTTCTGATATTCATTATATGCATCGCATTCAGCGACTGTCATCTAACAACGTCAATTCGTGTTTGTCCTTTTGTCAACTTGTTCAAGTCATCATAGAGCGCCTGTCTAAGAGATGCAGGCATCTCCACGAGCCCAGTCCATGAGCCATCCTGCCCCCAAGAATCAGATTTAACGACTCCAGCTTTTGCCACGATGTTATACCCCTTGCCAGCAAACGAGGCGGGAAGCGTTATCCTTAGCTTAACACTCTCAAAGGAGATTGGTATTATCACTAGAAGCGCCTTGACCACTCGTGGAACCTGTTCATCAACTCTGATGAAGGGGTCAACGGTCACCTTAGCCTCGTCCATCGCTTGCCGAATTCGATCTGGTGGATGAGGATGCCCTGTCTGGGGGTTCATGGCTCTCTTGGATATGTCTTTGATGATTGCCTCAGTCTTCTCCTCGACGAGTTGGACTCTCTGTTCATGTGTCAACTTGAACTCGCCATGCTTGAGAATCTCAGATGCTACCGTGAAGACCTCACTTGAACCAAAAGCATCCTTCACAAGAATGTCAGTAGCGCGCGACCCTCTCTTAGCGTCATCATAGATTTCGTAGGATTTCAGAATGTCCTGCAAAGGTATATCTTCCCCACGTCTGTAATCAAAAGCTAGGTCTGGGTCAACAAAAAGCTCGAAACGATTACCTTCCCGTTTAATGCCAACAACAACGGCATCTAGTTCGAGCCATTTATCTCCGCTTTTTCTGGAACCCATCAACTGTCAGGTCAACTCCTATGCTTTCTTTTCTGATTCTATGGGTGATAGATGGCGTTCTACTTCCTCGTGGGAGAGCTTGTAGAAGGTCCCTGTGCTTACAGGAATCTTAGCAATCTCCACATTCATGGAAGTTAGTTCAGCATCGGTAGTCTGACGAAGAGTATCAAGAGCAAGATTGATTGCCTGTGCAATCTTCATCTTGGGTTTGTAATGCGCTTCGAGATATTCGCCAGCTCTATTGCTCCCCCTGCCAATCACAGCCGCTAGGAAACCCCAGAATGTGCCTACCGGATCGGTAACGAACAGTCTGGGCGAATTATCATGGTCAACCGAGCCAATAATCATTGCAACGCCATAAGGACGTGCACCGCCGGTCTGCGTGAACTGCCCTTTGATGTCACAGATGTACTCAGCCACGGCTTCGCCAGGGACGGGTTCTTCAAAGGTCAGCCAATACGACTGCGCTTTTATCCGTGCATTTGCAATCAGTTTTCTCGCGTCAGCCATGAGACCCGACGTAGCGATCCCAAGGTGTTCATCTATCTTGGAGATTTTCTCCACGCTGTCTGGCTCCTGCAGCGGCTTCGTAATCTTTTCAGCAAGCAGCACTACACCCTCATTGCAGAGAATCCCAATAGAGGTTGCTCCCTGCTCCACTGCCTTCTTTGCATATTCGGCCGCAAAGATTCTGCCTTCGGGACTGAATATGCTGGTACTCGTATCGTACCCAGCACCAGAAATGCCAAACACTGCAGTATTCCTCCAAATAGTCACCCGCATTGCTCACGGGAAGCCAGAATCTCGTGCGGTTGGCACTACCTGGCAGTTCCAGCAAGTACACATCGGACTGTCCAAGTGACACTAGCTCTAGGCTATTGTACACTAGACTCAAACGGTTAGCTTCGAAATCGATTCATAAAGCTTCTGGTCTAGTTGTGCAACTTCCGCTAGTCATACTAGCAAGTTTCAGTCCTGAAGCATGTAGAGGTATACAAGAAACCCGATGGAAATTACAAGAGTGGCGATACCAATGTTAACTTCGAACATCGCCCACGAAATCGCCGTCACCACAATCAGAGTAGTAATAACCTCAAGCCAGCCGGCTCGTATTCCGGTGAAGTAGTGTCTGGAATTGATGATTGTGACAACAAGAGCGATAAAGAAGCCAACCATGAGCAGGGTTTCAATCACCGGAACCAGGAAGGGATTGATTTCCAAAAGCCAGTTTACAGGACTTGTGTCGATAACGTCAGGTGTAGACCAATACCAAAAGGCCACTCCAAGTATCAGAAAAACCAACGAGAATATCACCGTGATTATGGTGGATCGCACGAACTCCTTTTTCTCAATCTCGTCGCTCACTGTGCCTAACACCGACCTTGGCTTCGGGGACATTTCTGTTTCCCACTTAAAGATACCGACAAGATAGCACTCGCTCTAGTGGTCATGACCTTCATG
>JAUWOA010000083.1 GCA_030612365.1 Candidatus Thorarchaeota archaeon | reverse complement strand
ACGAATGGAATTCAAGCATCCCTATCTCCCAGTCACTAAAGAAATCGAACGCGAGATGCTGAGCTCAATAGGCAAGAAGAGTCTGGAGGATCTTTTTGGCAATATTCCCAATGAATATCGGTTGAAGCGGGATCTTAATATTCCCTCCTCGAAAACTGAGCTCGAAGTAGCACAACGAGTGCAAGAACTGGCCTCAAAGAACAAACCAGCTGATACAGGACGAGTCTTTTTGGGTGCGGGCGCAGGGATACATTACATCCCTTCAGTAGTACCTGCACTTGCTTCACGGTCCGAATTCCTCACTTCCTATACAAGCTATCAACCTGAAATCAGTCAGGGAATGCTGCAGACGCTGTTCGAGTATCAGAGTATGATGGCCGAGCTACTTGGGATTGATGTCGTGAACAGCAGCATGTACGACATGGCCACAGGACTGGCGGAAGCGGTCTTGATGGCTGCAAGGGTGAACAAGAAGCGAAACAAATTCCTTGTGCCTGATACGATCAATCCAGTCCATTGGCAGGTAATCAATACGTTTGCAGAGCCTGCAGGTATCATGATTGAGCGGGTCGGACATGACAAGAAGAGTATGCTTCTTGACCTTGTGGATTTGAAGTCGAAACTAGACAACCAAGTTGCAGGAGTCTATGTTGAGAATCCCAGCTACCTTGGTTTCATTGAATCCCAAGTTGATGAGATTAACCGTGTCGTGCACGATGCTGGCTCTCTCTTGGTTGTGGGCGTGGACGTACTCTCTCTGGGTATTCTACGGCCCCCGGGAAACTACGGAGCGGACATAGTCGTTGGTGAAGGACAGTACTTGGGTTCTGCAGTATCCTATGGAGGGCCATACCTCGGAGTGTTTGGCTGCAGGGATAGCATGAAGATCATCCGTCAACTTCCGGGCCGTCTCGTGGGGTTGACAAGGACATCCAACAAACCTTACGAGCGCGGATTTGTTCTGACTCTCGTTCCTCGCGAACAGCATATCAGAAGGGAGAAGGCCACTAGTAACATCTGCTCAAATCAAGCACTGGTCGCGGTGACAGCTGCTGTCTATACATCCACACTTGGTCCTGAGGGCTTCCGGCATTTGGGTGAGATAATTGCCCACAGGTCGCATTACGCCGCGAAACAACTCAACAAGATTTCTGGCGTAACAGCGCCCGCTTTTGGAGCCTCATTCTGGAAGGAGTTTGTCGTGAGGTTTGAGGGTGACGCTTCCGCCCAGATGGTTCATGAATCTCTACTGAAACGCGATTTACACGGTGGCAAGATTCTAACTGAGGAATACCCTGAATTCGGGGAATCAATGCTGTTATGCGTAACTGAACTCCACAGCAAGACTACTATTGATGAGCTTGTGGAAGTGGTTCGTGATGTCGTGACTAAAGGGGGTGACACAAGATGAACCCCCCACGCAACCCTCAAGAATCCAAATACCATCAGGCTAATTGGAAAGAACCTCTCCTCTTCGAAATGTCCGTGTCAGGCAAGATAGCCCACCGACTTCCTGCTGTAGAAGATGAGGTGAAGAGCTTGGCAGGATCACTGGATGCAATGATTCCCGCTGGGATGCGTAGGAAACAAAGCCCTAACCTACCGGAGATATCAGAGCTTCAAGTAGTTCGTCACTTCACTCGATTGTCCCAAATGAACTTCTCCGTATCTTCAGGCATCTACCCGCTTGGTAGCTGCACAATGAAGTATAACCCCCTCATCAATGAACAGGCTGCGCTGAACCCTGGTTTGTCATGGCTTCATCCATACCAAGATGTTTCCACATGTCAAGGTGCCTTAGAGTTGATGTGGGAGCTCGAGCAGTGGTTGGCCGAGCTCTCAGGAATGGACGCAGTAACTCTTCAACCACCAGCGGGTGCCGCGGGTGAGTTTGCAGGTGTTATGATTATCCGGGCTTATCATAAGCAGGTCATGAATGAGGGCGATCAACGCAAAGAGATGCTTATTCCGGATGCAGCTCATGGAACTAATCCTGCCTCGGCTGCGATGGCTGGCTTCAAGATAGTCGTTCTCCCATCCAGTAACGAAGGTCTTGTTGACCTTGATGCGCTCAAGGCAGCTTCAGGTCCGCAGACCGCAGGTCTTATGCTCACCAACCCGAATACCATTGGAGTATTCGAGAAAGATATTGGCGAAATCGCGGGCATAGTACATGATTCTGGAGGCCTTCTATATTACGATGGAGCTAACCTTAACGCAATAATGGGGATAAGTCGACCTGGGGACATGGGCTTCGACGTTGTGCACATGAATCTACACAAGACCTTCTCAACCCCTCATGGTGGGGGTGGTCCAGGATCTGGACCTGTGGGTGTGAAAGAGAAGTTGACTGAGCTGCTCCCCGTGCCGCGTATTGCTAAGGCAAAAGACGGCAGATTCGACCTGAACTACAATCTACCTCGATCTATCGGAAAAGTTCATGGCTTCTACGGCAACTTCGGCGTTCTTGTGAGAGCCTATACATACATCTATGCCTTAGGTAGGGAGGGGCTTCGCAGAACTTCTGAAACCGCAGTGCTCAATGCCAACTATATTGCACATCATGTCAGTCAGATTCGCGGATTCAGTCTGCCTTATTCTCCCAATACGCCACGCATGCACGAATGTGTCATATCAGCCGAAAATCTTGCAGAAGAAACAGGAGTGACCGCAATGCATGTGGCAAAGCGACTTCTTGATCTAGGAGTTCATTCTCCCACTATGTATTTTCCATTGATTGTTCCAGAGGCACTTATGATAGAACCCACGGAATCTGAATCAAAAGAAGAGATTGACCTCTTGATAGGCGCTTTCAAGCAGATATCCAACGAGGCATACAGCAACCCGGATATTGTTAAGAGTGCACCACATTCGACAGCACTCCGCGACTTGGACGAATACCGCGCAGCACACCCCAAGACTCTCACATTGTCTTGGAGGATGCACCAGAAACGGACGGCGAAATAGATCGCTGAGGACTACCGAAAGCGTTACAGGCATCTTTTCACATACGGTGGGTGCGATGATAATCAAGAGAAACGCTGGAAAACACAGTATCATCCTGAAAGCAGTTACAATTGGCAGAGACCTTCTCGTGACTATCTACGGCGGAGATGAACATCACATTGGGGGGGTTGCAGTAGCGCATTCTGCAAAGAGCCACTACAGAGACGCTACTACTGTCAGCGTTAACACGCTCACGTTCCCGGGTCACAAGGACTACATTGTGGCCAACTCTGCAGCGGAGAAGATTTGCAATTCTATGGGAGTTCCTGTCGTCGTAACGGTTGGAATTCACATTGACAGAGCGACCAGAGAGGAAATCGACGAGGTAGTACGAATGGTGGATGCTATGGTGGAGGACCTGATTGCCCAGTATCAAAAGGCTGAATAGCATGCAGATGGGCGTTCCAGCAGGTCCGATATATGCGTGTCATGTTCAAGCCTTTTGGGCCACTCAGACGACTGCTGAAAGAGAGTCTAATCGAGATTGAGGTTCCTTCTGACTCCACAGTTCGGGAAGTGATATCCCGGGTTATCGAGATAGGTGGGCCTAATGTGAACCGCCTGATAATGAATGGATCACGCATCAGCGGGAACCTGATAGTGCTGTTGAACAAGAAGGACGTGGCCACCCTGAACGGAGACGCCACTGTGGTGAGTGAGGACGATGTAGTTTCCATTCTTCCTCACGTGCAAGGTGGATAGGTGACACACATTTGGGCGCAACATCATTCTACTTGGAAACCTACGGGTGCGCCCTAAACACTGCAGACTCAGACATGATTGCAGGCCATCTTAGCGCTCGGGGCGCCAAGCGAGTTCTCAGTCCCGACGAGGCTCATGTCATCATATTGAACACATGTGGTGTCAAGGAGCCAACAGAGGACAGGATTATTCATCGTTTGGGAAAACTTTCGAAGATGGCAAGGCCAGTAATTATTGTCGGGTGTTTACCAGTAATATCTCTTCGAAGAGTGCAGAGGGCGATTCCCAACTACGCGGCTATTCTTGGTCCCCAGTCGATTGAAACTCTGGGCTTGATTGTTGATCGTGTGATGAAAGGGGAACGCGGCCTTCTTCACCTTGAACCCGATACTGGCTCCAAGCTCCAGTTCTTCAAGGGTCCACCCGGCAGTGTCGTGTGTACAGTTCCCATCTGCGAAGGCTGCTTGGGCAGCTGTACGTATTGCGCAGTCAAATTCGCTAGGGGTAATGTGAAAAGCTATTCAATCAAGTCACTGCACGATGTGGTTCGTCGATGTGTTCACCAAGGCTACCGGGAGATTCGTCTAACAGGCCAAGATACAGGGGTCTACGGGCATGGGACCGGAGAAACCCTTGTAGAGCTTCTGCAGGCTTTGGATACCATTAAGGGGACTCACATGTTCAGGTTGGGCATGTTTAATCCCCATCATATCTTAGCCTCAATCGATGAGTTTCTGCAGGTCATGAGTTCCCCACGTTTCTTCAAGTTCTTTCACATACCACTACAGTCAGGCAGCAACAACATCCTTGGTGACATGCAGCGGCGCTATTCAGTCGAAGATTGGCAATCAGCTGTGCGCTCAATCCAACGGAAGATTCCGCTGGCTACAATCGCCACAGACATCATTGTAGGCTTTCCCGGTGAAACCGACGAGGACTTCAACAAGACGCTTGAAATTATTGGCAACTTAAAGCTCCCTGTCGTTAACATATCGAAATATGGGGACCGCCCTGGCACAGTAGCATCGCGGGCCAAAAACAAGGTCAATACCTCAGTCAAGAAAGATAGAAGCCGACAGCTATCTGTACTTGTTGCAGAGGTCGTAACCGAGCAGAATGCGACTTGGCTTGGATGGACCGGCCCAGTCCTAGTAGTAGGTGATGCTTCGAAAGGCGGAACGCTTTGCAGGAACACCTCGTACAAGGCGGTTATTATTCAGAAACAACTGACGCCGGGAAGCACTGTTGATGTAGAGGTCACAATGACTCATCGAACGCATCTAGCTGCTACAGTCATCCCCTAGGTTTGACATCAATGTCGACAATCCGGCCAGAACTAGCGCTCTTTCTTGCTGCTTCCACAATTTCCAAGGCGGCAACGCCATCATCAACACTCACCTTGGGCGCAACACCGGTTTCGATGCAGGCTAGGAAGTCACTGATCACTTCTCCAAGAGGCTCCCCATAGACCTTGATGGTTGCACCTCTCTCAGGAAGTCTGATTGCACCTCTTTTCGCAGATGGCTCCTGGTCAAGGTCCATGACTTTGATGATCTGACCGAACAGATCCAGAACCAATGCTCCCTTTGTGCCAGAAACATCCATCGAGCGTCTTCTGCCTGCGTATTGCCTAGATAGATGGAAGAAGTGTTGTGCACCACTTTCGAACTTCACCATCACAGTACCGGCATTGTATATACCACTTTCATCATTGCATTGGGCATAAAGCGTTGCAGGCCCACTGCTTATCCTAGCCATAATGTCAAAATCGTGCACTCCTATGTCCTCAAAGACATCGCCAAGTGAAGGGATTCTGCTTGGCTGCACGAACCCTCTTCTATCATGGATAATGGTCTGTGGTATGCCGATTGCGCCGGACCCAATCAGAGCTAGAGCTCGGCCGACCACTGGGTTGTAGATTTCTGAGTGCGAAACTACAGCGGCGATGCCCTTTTCCTTCAGCAACTTCGCCACTCTTGTTGCGTCCTTGAGGTTGCTTGCAAGGGGTTTCTCTATCAGAATGCCTCGAATATTCTCATATTTGCGGGCTATGCTCTCCGTGATTTTTGCGTGAGTTGATGTGGGTGTGGCGATAATCACGCCATCGACTGAGGTTGACTCAATCATTGACTCATAGCTTTCAAAGAACTCAACTCCATGCCTATTGGCAACTTCCTGGCCTTTGTTTTGGTCCGTGTCTGCGATGCCAGTCAATAGACGCAAGTCACTAAGAATTCGGGCGTGTATTCCACCCATGTTGCCAGCGCCGATAATTCCAATCCTTAGAGATGTCATAATAGCTCACACCTTGGAGTCTGAGGAGCACCCGCTCCATGATGCCTTTATACATTGTCCTCAATGGAGCGTTGTTTTCCACTTGATGTGATTTTCCCGGCTGAGGTGACTGGATGTCCAGTCTTGTTTAGATTGCACAACACATTTGGTCAACTACTGACATTAGGCGCTTAAATTGCAAAGAGCTGACCTATGAATAGTAATCAATGTGAGCAGATCTGGCTCCCGCTGAGGCGCTGATTATCACCATACCTTACAGCAACCTCAGCAGGGACTTGTTCCGCTCCAGATGAAGCTTCTCGCCTCACGGACCCATCCCCACATATGCAGCCGCCCTCCCCCGCATGGGGATGGGTCCTCCTAAGATATCTTGACTTCTTACTGGCAAGAATAGACTGGGCGCTCTTCTTGTTGGCCTTACAAAGAAATCGAATGGTGTCGAGGGCGGGTTTCGAATATACGAGTTAGGGCGCAAGCAACTGAAAAGAAGATTCTTAGCCCGTTAGGGTTGCAAACAGCTGCTGTAAAGTTGGACACACCTGGACAATTCCATTGTGGGCTTTATATAGACCAGTACGACATTGATCGCTGAGGAATATGACACACCAGTGAAGGTTCCTCACGGAGTAGTCCAGTGCCGTTTTCTGGACGTACTAGACTTCAGTGTCCAACTTTGTACAACTTACAATGAACGGCTGACCAGCAGACGGGTTCATAATGCTAGTGGAAATCCTTGCAATAGTGTTGGTCTTTTTGATAGTCCTCTCCATCTGGTTGATATCTGGCTTCAGACGCTGGAAGAGAAACCTTCTCTCTGATATTCACAGCGGCAGCAGCATTGCGAACACGTCTGTTGGTCCAATCGAATATGCTCTTCAAGGAGAGGGCCCAGTACTATTACCGATTCATGGTGCGCCCGGCGGATATGACCAAAGCCTGTTCGTGATGGAGAAGTGGCCTGACAAAGGCTTCTCGGTCCTTGCCTGTTCCAGACCTGGCTACCTGCAAACACCTCTAACATCAGGCGAAACATATGAGGAGCAGGCTGACGCCATAGCAGCCCTACTGGATTCCTTGGGCATCTCTAGAGTTGCTGTTCTCGGTGTTTCTGCCGGAGGCCCGCCTGCACTACAGTTCGCATTGCGCCATCCAGACCGCATATGGGCCTTGGTCATGATATCCGCGGTCAGTGAACAGTACGGGGCAAAGAAGAGTCAGAGGAGTTCACTGCTTGGCAGTGTGATTCTTTCAGACGCATTCATGGACATAGGGATTTGGATGTTCAATGTGTTGACAGAGTACTGGCCATCAATCTCCCTGAAACAGATGTTCAAAGAGAATCTAGCACTGCAATCAAAAGAAATTGACAGCTATGTTGAACGAGTGATAAGAACACCTGAGCAAGTCGAGTGGTACAAGAGGTTCATTCGCACGGCTTCTCCTCTCAGCACCCGCAAGGTGGGTCTGCAGAATGATCTGAAGCGTCTCGCACAGGTATCTATGCAACATCTGGACACCATAGTTTGTCCAACACTCGTCATTCATGGAACCGCAGATAGAGATGTGGCGTTTTCAAATGCAGAATTCACAGCCGCCACAATTCCCGACGCGAAACTATGCAGACTTGAGAGAGTAGGACATATTGTCTGGTTGGGAAACCACGTGGAACAGATGAATTCGGAACTACTCACGTTTCTCAGAGCGCATGTGCCTGAAAATGCTTAGGTGCGAGCACGAATCCATTGACGCCTAGCCTTGGAAACACATAGAGAAGTGGTGCGGAAGGCGAGGTTTGATATTGGCCAGCTGCATACATACATCGACACCGTACAGGAGGAAGGAAAGGAAGAGGATGTCTGAAAGATGAGCCTTACAGAACTAAGTCTGGCTAGTGTCCTGATCGGGACTATGGGTATGTTATTGATTGTTATCATTCGTGGAGTGTCCATCAGAAGATATCGCAGAGAGTTGATAGAAGCTGGAGGTGCCCAGACGACCCTTGGTACGATAGGGTGTGCGTACCTTGAGGGCAAGGCCCAGGTCTTGGTGGCCCTCTCTATAGGAATCCCCATAGGGCTGATGGGTGGTGGAGGCCAGGGATTTCTGTTCCTGTACCTAGGTCCATCTGCGTTCGCGATCATCCCAACTATCCTCGTGATTGGATTTTTGTTTCTCCTCGCTTGGCTCTTCTTGGGTCCAGGAGATGGCAAGGCTCGACAAGTAGCAACGCGTGTTATACGATCCTACTGGTCACACCGCAATGAGGAGATTCTAAGACTGGAACTCGTGGTACTGAGTGAGGGTGATGAAACCAAAAGAAGGGCATTGGAACGGATTGCTAATCGGGGATGCAGAGCCAGCTTGGTGGCAAGAGATGTCATTGCGGGGACGGCGTGAGATGGATGAGGCTGCATATCGCAGTTTCGTTGCAAGGCTATGAATACCCAGTATCCACAACAAGAGATGATTAGAAGTGGTGCGGAGGGCGAGATTTGAACTCGCGAACTCCTACGAGA
>JAUWOA010000105.1 GCA_030612365.1 Candidatus Thorarchaeota archaeon | reverse complement strand
GTCGAGGAATCCAGCGCCAAAGCCATAGACAACTCCAGAAACTTGGAACGTACCCACCATCACGTGATAGATGTCACCTGAGAACACGAGCCACGGCTCAAAGACGCCCCAGATCATCAAGAGGGCACCTAGGAAACACAGTCCTCGTAATATCCTTGCCTTCATCTTTCCACCATCCTTATTCTTGTTCTGGCTGTCGACACTCAATTGATCCTGATTAATGCTCTCTCTTCCTATTTCCTTTCTCGCATTGTTGACTGGCGATTCAAGATATGCCAAAATGGTGGAGGGAGCCGGGATTAGTCCCGAAAGACTCCGTCGGAAAGAAATCTCCGCTGCAGAGGGCCTCATTTTTGCGAACACCATGAAGGAGATGTCTCAGCAGCTTGAAGACATTGGGATTGACAAAGTCAAAGAAGAGAATGAAAAGGCCAGGAAGAGGATTGAGGCGCCACTCAAGAGAAAAGGCCTCACACCAACCGTGAAAGTAGCAGAATCAGATGAATAATCCATAGACAGGCCACTCAACCCTGATGTATTACAAGGAATTATCTCACAAATCACGGCATGTTCCATCGGCAAGAGAAGGCCGGGGTTCTATGACGTGACATCTCTGCTCGACGGACTTGAAACCACCGCGGAAATACCAGTAAGTAGTGATCCGTTTCAGAAGATAGTAGGTCAGGAGCACGCTGTCACTCTAGTTCGCTCCGCAGTAACCCAACGCAGACACGTCTTGCTCTGTGGAGCACCCGGCGTAGGGAAGTCGATGCTTGCCAAAGCCGCGCATTCTCTGCTTCCATCACCAGCAGAGGAGATTGTGCTTCGTCATAACCCAAACCAAGTCGACAGACCTGAGGTCATAGTTGTAAGAGCTAACGAGAATTGCATCCCCTCGGATATTCGAGAGCAGCCCAGTGACACAGTGTATATGCGGCCGCATGAGATTCCCTTCGAAGTTGCCGCAGAGATGGGGTACAGATGCCCCAAATGTGGGAGCTTCTCACTACCTAGTCACAGTACCTGCATGGAATGTGGAGCCGCAAAGAGGGCCGATATGAACTGTGGCGCGTCGTTCCACGGGCTCTTTAGAATGTTGGACGTTGTAAGAGCTCCTGCATTGAGCGAGGTTTCTCAGCAAGAGTCCGTGCATGGAGTCGGATATGAAATCGTTTATGAAAGAACAGGCTCGGACACTATTAGAGTAACTAAATTCAGACAAAACATTCAGCATCATCAACGAAGCAATGTGGAGGATAATGATTGGCGAGTCTTGATTCCCGGAAGCTCAACGCGGTTTATCCGAGTAAGTGGCGCTAGCCCTGTTGAACTCCTTGGAGATGTCAAGCATGATCCCTATGGAACTGCAGAACCAATGGGTAAGCCTGCTCACCTCAGAGTTGTGCCAGGGGCCATTCACGAAGCGCACGAAGGTATCCTATACATTGACGAGCTGAATGCATTAGGACAACTTCAGAAGCATCTTCTCACCGCCATGCAAGACAAGAAGTATCCCATTACAGGACATAACCCACAGAGTTCGGGGGCCGCCGTGCGAGTCGATGATGTACCATGTGATTTCGTTCTTTTCGCAGCATGCAATGTAGAGGACCTACCCAGTATTTTACCACCCCTCAGGTCAAGAATTCGCGGCTATGGCTATGAAATCATGCTCTCTTCATGGATGAAGAAAAGCACCGAGAACTTGGACTCGTTAGTGCGATTCATTGCACAAACAGTTGTGGAAGACGGGAGAGTTCCGCACCTCACAGTTGACGCAGTCCATTCTGTTCTGGAAACTGCTGAGAAGATAGCGTTCCAACTTGATGGACAAAGAGATGCTCTTACACTGCGGCTACGTGAATTGGGTGGTCTTGTCAGGGTAGCAGGAGATCTTGCTGTACATGAGGGACACGATGCAGTTTACAGAGAACAAGTTGAGCGGGCAAAGGAAGTGACCAGAGGATTTGATGCTAATTCAATTCATGGTCTTTACGTGAAGCGAACAGAAAAACCACACGAGAGCTACGGAGACTATTTCTTCTAGAAAGCATTCGCAGACTGGCGGTGTCGCTTTGAAGGTCCTGAAAAGAATCCTGAAGGAGGGTAAAATCAAGCTAAAGGTTGAAACCCTCGATGATCTCTGGCATCTCTACAACGTAGTAGGGCCTGGAGACCAAGTTATTTCTAGGACCATGCGGCGAGTGAGAGTGGGTGATGAGAGTGGTAGAAAGCAGGAAAGCGTCCGAAAGCCCATGACTCTCAAGATAAGCGTGGAGGACGTGTCATTTCATACATTCAGCAACAGAGTGAGAATACTTGGTACCGTCCTTGAAGGGCCCAATGACTTGGTGAACATAGGATCTCATCACACTATCAACGTGGAGCCAGGCAGGACGCTGACAATCCTCAAAGAACACTGGCCAGGATATCTACTAACGCGACTAAAACAAGCTGAGAAGACGCAAGGAACCCCTGTCTGTCTGATTGTAACTATTGAAGATGGCATGGCTGAGCTCTTCCTTGCAGCTGACTTCGGACTGAGTAAGGGCGTTCGAGTTAGGACTACCATATCTAGGAAACGAGGAGATCAGAAATCGCACGATAAGACCATGAAGGAGTTCTTTTCGAGTGTAACCCTTGCTGTGCAATCACAGATTGAACAGAACGATATCGGGTTGATTGTCATTGCGGGTCCTGGTTTCGTCAAAGATCATTTCAAGACTCATCTGATATCAGCAGGAGTAAAAGACCTTCCTTCAGTTGTCGCTGAGAGTGCTAACTCGATCGGGATTCCAGGGGCAAAGGAGATTCTATTTCGTGGCATTATCGGCAAGGCGATTAAAGGCTTGAAGCTGGAGGCTGAAACTCAGCTTATCGAGAAGCTGATAGAGCACCTTGCAAAGGATAATGGTCTCGCTGCGTATGGCGATGATGAGGTTAGGAAGGCTGTACAGTTCGGGGCAGTAGAAACCCTGCTTATCACTGACAAGAAGCTTAGAGAGGGCACGGACGAGCAAAGGCGGAAGATGGATCGGCTCATTCGTGATGTTGAGAAGATTCGTGCAGGGTTCCACATCGTTTCAACAGATCATCCAGCAGGAAACCAATTGCATAACCTAAGCGGTATTGCTGCGATTCTGAGATTCAAGATGGATCGGTGATTAGAGCGGACTGAACATTGTCTGAAGCCGATCCCAAGATGGATACTCAAGAGCAATGCCCATTTCCATTGCAACATCTTGAGGCAGCAAGCGCTTAAGCTCATCAGCAATCTGTTCCAGGATCCATGGTGCAATCTCTACTCGCATGCGAACAGTGTCAACATTCATCAGGCGGACCGGAACATCGAACTCAGACGTTAGAATGCGCTGAATAGTAGTCAGATGTTCTTGGTCTAGTTTCTCACTAAGACATCCCCGGATGATTCCCAACATGAGCAGAGGCTCATCCTCGTCACGTTCCTCGAACTCTCGCATTGTACGCACCAGCCTCCTTTCAAGCCTGTTACGCATCTGCACGGAATCTTTGAATCGGGAGGAGCAATAGTGAACAGAGAGCGTTTTCAGGTTAGAGGATGCCCACTCTAGTACCTCCCTTGCTACGTCTGCACTGCCATCGATGCTTGCACTCTCCAAGTCTGTGAGTCGCATACCAAGAGCCACAAGGCGCTGGAAGTTGGTTTCACTGGCCTCCAGTTCGTTGACATTCATGAACGATACGCCCATCTCCTCGGCTCTACGAGCCACGTTCTTCAGTTGTTCCGCCTTGCCCGGCAATGCTGGCACCTCTATCCCCACATCCAGCCCTATTCTGAGTGCAGATGAAATCCCAGACCAATCCTTACTTTGGGGGTGGAATCGGATCTCGTCGAGGCCAGCATCTCGCAACATCTGAAATACACCCTCATCAGCGTCAGCCTTGCTTGTATAGAGGTGAATGTGAAAATCATCTCCCTGACGACTCTTTAGAAGGGAGATGTAGTACAGGGTTCTCTCGATGCTGCAGAGAGGGTCGCCACCACTGATGCCAGCCCCCTCACCACCTATTGCCTTAATCTCGTACAACATGTCACTATCATCAGAAACCGGCATCTCATCAGCGAATACAACATCCTTTCCTGCCTTGTCTTTTGACAGCGGGCAGTAGTAACACGAGCTGTCGCACAAACCAGTAACAAAGAGGACCATCTTTGAGCCCTTAGTACAGAGCGAACACCCCCGAGGTAGCTCACCAACGAGAAGCGAATCACCACTGATTGAACGGACTGAACGGGTCATCTCGTACACTCCTTATTTCGTACGTCTTTGAATCGTGCGCCGCAGAGCTGGATCACTGTCCATTAGGTCTTTGGCAACAGCCTCGAAGCTCTCATCTGGAGAGAGGTTTCTGGTTAAGTAGACGCCTGTGCGACCAACTCTATCACGACGAGTGAGCACTCGTACCCGATCCTTTGCGATATCAATACTTACGCCCACCTTCTTCGCCGCTATATGTTCGTAGCCAATGACGCCGCGTTCCACATGTCCTGTTTCGCTAGGCTCAATCAGAATCAATCTCTTGTCAACACCAGGAACACGGATTCTTTCGCTGAGTTGGCTGGTGCTCGTTTGTCCACCCCATCGGTAGAATTCCTCCTCACGCGATTTGAACTTGAAGAGGGGAAAAGTGACTACAATGTCATTCTCAAGATAGATGTGCCCCTTCAGGACCATGGAAGGAGTAGCTTGAACGAGCTCTCTCCTAATGCCCGAGCCAATTGCAATCTCGAGCTTGTAGCTGGACACCGTATTGGGAATGACGATATCGATATCAGATGATTTGCTGACATCCCCTCTGGCGACTGAGCCGTACACAAACGAAGTGACACCATTGTCCTGTAGGGCCTGCATCACCTCAAGTGCGCTCTCTCTTAGCTCGTTCAGGAGTTCCCAGTGGGAATCATCATAGGTGACTATGCGACTGTCATGAAGAGTTTCGGGCTTCTTAGACATGCTAATCAGCTATCCTCTCCCTTTTTGGCAATTCATCCATCAATCTGCATACCTTGCAAATCTGGCCGGAAGTAACCTCTCCACACTTCTCGCACCTTTCAGATTGGAATGCATGCGTATTTGCTTCTAAAGACGCAGCTATTGCCTCACCTGAACGAAGAATCGCAAGAAGAGTTCCAGGGCGTTTGTGCTCCATCTCATTCAAGAAATCCCTCAAATCGTTGCGCATTGCCTCCCTGTAGTAAGGGCATGGCACATCGTGGTAAGGCAGTTCAAGATGATGGGAATACGCAACAACATCACGCTCGGATAACTCCAGTATGGGCTTGATACGGGAAACTAACCCCTCAATCGGCTTGTCACGAGGGCGATTAGTTCGCACAATTCGCTGACTATCACCGCGCATCATGTTCATCATGATTGTCTGTGCTTCGTCATCGAGATTATGACCGGTGGCTATGACATCAGCACCGATATCTAAAGCTGCAGTGTTTAGCGCTCTTCGCCTCAAGACACCGCAGTACGAACAAGCACCGACTGTGACGTCGCTGCGGAGTTGTACTACCTCATCCAGTGAAAGTCCGAATATGTCTTCGAACGATCGAACCTCAAGCTTCAGTCCCAATGAGTGCACAAGTGCCTTTGCTGATTCCAACGCCTCGTCCCGGTATCCCTTAATGCCCTCATCTATTGTTACTGGAATAAGTTCTGAATCGGGAAAGTTGCTTTCAATCCGGTGAAGCACGTCCAGTAGGACTGCGCTATCTTTCCCACCAGAGATGGCCACCGCTACTCGATCACCCCTTTGGAGCATCTTCTTGCGGTTGATTGTGCGCCTAACGCGGCTTAGTGTTGTCTTGATTAGACATGATTTGCAAAGTGCTTCAGACGTGTATCTTCGTAAGTACACGGCGGGGGAATTACACTTCGAGCATTTCTGGGACATCGGACACTCCGACAGACCTCTGTAGCAGTTTCGTTAAAACTGCTTGTTTACATCTGATAGAGGATGGAGGAAACGAAGTGCTATTTCTTAGAACGCAGTTCCCTAGGTGATTGATCCTTCTCCTTGACTAGCGGCAGGACTTGCCTAGCCTGAACTGCGGCCTTCGACATACGGAAGTTCGCAGCTTGGATAATATCATCAACCGTTCGATGCCAATCTGCAGGTGACAGGGTGCTATGGATTCCCTTGAAGGCCTCAGCAACGCGTTCAATACGAGCCAATGCTTCCACACGATCATCGGAGAGACGCATCTCATCAAAGAATAACAGAGAGTGCCCCTTTAGCGCTTCCCAATCAATCTCTTCATTCAGCTGAAGTATCAGTTTCAGCTTTGCAAGTGGTTCTTGCCATGATCCAGGTAGAAACATTGTGAGATAGTCGGTAAGCGCCTTTCTGGCTTTTTCACGGACATCAGATACTGTCCCAATCTGAGCGTTTATCATTTTGCATCATTCGGGATGTCCCTATGGTTCCTTTTTAGGTCCGAGAATCCTGGGCTTGAAGATGGAATGGAGTGACAGTATATTTCGTACTGCTCTGCTTCCAAATGAGCCATGGTGCAGCTAGAATAGGCCCTTTCCATACCATAGAGAAAGGCCGATGCTAAGAAGCACTATGGATAATGATAGGATTCTCATAGGCCACATAATTCGTTTGATCTTCTTCTCATCATCAATGATTAGGCTCAATCCATTGGACAGCAGTTTGTCACCATCCAGCATTGGTATTGGAAGTAGATTGAATAGAGCAACTGAGATCAGGACTATGAAACACCACTGCAGTGTCTGCTGCATGTGGAATGCGTACATCGGGCCTCCGGGGATCCAGTCCCAGCCAGTCTTTGGTTCCCAGTAGTCAGCACCATACAC
>JAUWOA010000025.1 GCA_030612365.1 Candidatus Thorarchaeota archaeon | reverse complement strand
CTTCTCAGCTTCTTCGATAATCAATCGTACAAGATCATCGTGAAGCGTATCTTGAACAAGTAGCCGCTTAACTGACATGCAAGTCTGCCCGCTGCCAAGGTATCTAGCATTCGCAATCATCTTGGCTGCAGACTGAAGGTCCACATCCTGACCCCAGACAAGACAGGCGTCACTTCCTGCCAGCTCGGGGGCCATTTGAATCCGCTTCTTCATAGAGTCGGCCCAAAGCTCTAGGCCTCTATCACTATCACCATACCAGACGATCGCTCCAACTCTTGAATCTGTCATGAAACGTTGCATTAGCTGCTTTCCACCGCCCGTCAGGACTTGTACAGCTGCTGGCGGCAAGCCCATCTCCATAACCGTCTCCATGTAGATTTGCCCAAGAAGTATTGAGCTGAGTGGAACCTTGTTGGGTGGTTTGAGTATGGTTGAGTTCCCGGCAAGAATCGACGATGTAAAACTCCATATGCCTAAGGCAATGGGTGAGTTATAGGGGGTAAAAAGACATGTCACACCGTACGGCTCACGGAAGCGGTAATTCTTCCCGCCATCACCACCGGGAGTTTCAATAACATCAAGTAGTTCGCCCCAATAATCGACTGATTGTCGGTACGCTTTCTGCTCGAAGAGCTCCCAAGTCCACTCCAATGTTCTAATCGGCGTTCCTTCTTTGACTGATATCTCAGCGACATCCTTGTATCTGCCCTTCAACGCTATTCCGGCCTTGTAGACAGCCTCTGTGCGCTCTTCAAGTGTGAGACCCATTCCGGGCTCTTTGAAGGGATTAAACAGTGCTTTGTGGTCTCGGACTCCCGCATCCAAGGCATGATCAATGTCGGATTCACGCGCAAGAGAAACCTTCGCGTAGACTACTTCGTCAAGTTCATCTTTGGTATGCTTGGGTACACCGTGATGTTTGCGGTAGTCCCTTAGATACCTCATCTCAGGTGAACCCTTTGGAATCAAACCAGGCAGTCTTGAGAATGCAAAACGACTGAACACCGATGCGCCCCGCATCTGGAGAGCGATGCCCAGCCCAGGATCCTCTATCACCTTTTCCATGTCCGGGAATATGGTGTACTGACCAGTGTCTACTTCCTCACCGTCTACTAAGATTGGAAAAACTTTCATACTCAGTCCTCGGGGCCATTGGGCAAGTCTGGGCGAATTTGCGGAACTATTACTCTTTCGGAAGCGGTTTCTTGTTTCACGAGTCGGCTTCTTTGACACTCATTCATCGTTCAATGGTCGCTCGTACAGCTGAACCCACATACCCTCAGTCTGCTCGTATGGTTCCCCCCAAGGCAAAAAATTGAACTTCTTCATAAGTCGCAAGCCAACCTCTTGATCAACTAGAATATTGCAGTAGTTCCTTTTGCAGCCGTGTTTCCGCCCATACTCAGCGAACTGGATGTACATGGCAGATGCCAGTCCTGTGACTCTGCACTTCGGGGCTACTGTTTGGTGCTCACCATAGAGGCCCTTATCAGTGATGCTAGCTTTGTAGAGGCCGACTATCCTTCCTTCAAGTCTGGCCCCAAAGTAGTGAATTCCCGATCGCATCTCCTCGATTATCTTTTCAGGGGAGTACATGCGGTCTTGTCGCCAATTTTCCGGGTACTCCGAGGACTGAGCCCAGACTTCATGGAAGAGATGAGATATTTCTTCGGCGTCTTCCTCACCGAATTCAATAATGCGAATCTCTTCAGCGGGATAATCGGGCATGGCTTTTCTTTTCTAACGGACGTTGCTTGGACTCATAAACTCACCCATGGGATATTGCTTTAGCCCAGTCATATGCTTCTTGGATGGGCGTGCACCCTCCGCATCGGTGGCATCCAGCAGCCGTCTTGCCTGGGTCGAGTTCCCATTTGAGTAGTATTTCACCCACACGCTTGTAGAACCTCACGGACCCTTCCAAATCCCCCATATAGGCAGGCTTGAAATCTGCAAGCTGGCTCCCAGGAGCAGGACGCATAGGGGCTACCACTGAGAGAACGCCCATCGAACCCAGTTCATCTACCAGCTCAAGTGTGGAATCAATGCTTTCTCCAATTCCGTGAAGCAGAAATGTGCTGACATTACCAGGACCGAACAACTCGACCGCATATGCCCAGCTTTTCTGATAAAGCGATAATGAACCGTATTCATGCTTCCCGGGACACATCTCCTTTCTCACTGACTCGTCAGCGCTCTCAGCATGTATCCCTGCCGCGTTTGCCCCCACCTCAAAAACAGCTTTCATGATTTCCATGTCGGTAGGGGGTTCAAACTGAACGCCAATGGGAATTTCGCTTGACTCGCGAATACATTCAATAATCTGAATCAATCTGCTACACCCCATATCAGGGGTATCTGGAGTTCCAGTGGTCAATAGCACATCCCTAATCGCGCCCTCGTCTTCAGCAGCCCTAACCACCTCGGCGACCTGTTCAGGGGTCTTCTCTAAGATTGTTGCTCCCGAACTGTAGGAATGGGGGATGGTGCAGAATTTGCATTGGTCGCCTTGAGCCCAATATCGACAGGATTGATACACAGTTGTTGCAAGGGTTTCTGAGCCGTGGAGTAACGCAATTTTGTGGTAGGGTATGCCGTCATCAGTAGTCAGGTCGTAGAACTTCGGTCGCGGCACTATCTCAAGCTCCACACGCCCATCATAGAGCCAGATTGTTGGATCTTCAGTTGGTTCAAGTGTCGCAGAGCCGAACCTCTCGGCTTGACTGCCGCGACGAATAGGTACGCCACATGAACGACCATTGGGAAGGAAGAAGTATCGGCCTTGCACAGGGCCCGCGCCTCCTTGCCGGCCGCTCCACTCCTTCTCAGAAAGAGTGGCACCTTCGGTGAGAAGGCGTATCTTAAGCTTCAGAAGTTCCTCTGCGTCCATGTCAGTCTCGACTCTTCTCTCTTCAGTGCCTAATCTGTCTTCACATGAGACCGCTTTTTCGCCATCTCGACAAGCTCTGGAAGGTCAAGAACTATCAAGCGGTCTTTTGCCTGCGACTCTAGCATGTTTTTGCAGAAAGGGCACGATGTAACCAAATACTTCGCTCCAGTTCGTTCAGCCTGCCGGACTCGTTCAGCTCCAATCTTCTTCGCATGTTCCGGAAACAGGGTTCTAAGACCGGCTCCATTACCACAGCACATCGCATTGTCCCGGTTGCGCTCCATCTCGACCAAGGCGCCCTTGGACACTCGTTCAATGACCTCTCGAGGCTGTTCGTATACTCCGGAGTGTCTGCCCAAGTGACAGCTATCATGAAATGTTACCGGACCGTCGATCTCGAACTCTGGTAGGCTCTTCAGGTGCGACTGCAGGAGCTCAGCTATGTGACGAACAGGCTTATTGATCTCCAGACCGTACTTAGGATAATCCTGTGTAAGCACCCTGTAGCACCCGGGGCAAGTCACTACAATCTCTTCAGCGTCCATGCTATTCAAAATCTCAACATTGTAGCGTGCTTGTTCAAGAGCATCCTCAACGAAGCCGGTTCTCAATAGCGGTGAACCGCAGCACCACTCGTCTTTAGGAATACCGACCTGATAGCCTAGAGAAGATAGGACGGAAACCGCGTCCTGAGCGATACTATTCTCTCTGTAGGCTGCTGTGCATCCGGTGAAGTAGATAAGTGAGCGTCCATCATTCTTTGGGATTTTGAGCCAACTGGTTCTTTTCTCATGAGGCTCCTTGTATGGATTGTGATGTGTGCGGATTGAATCAACCATATTATTGAGACCAGAAGGAAATCTGCCTTCTTCGACAAGTTGTCTTCTCCTTGTTTCGACGATATCTGCGATATCAATCTCGGGTAAGCACCATGTTAGACAATGACTGCACTCTAGGCATTGATATAGAACATCGATTGCTCTGTCATCCAGTTGTCGTGTCCCGATAATCTCTTGGTGCAGCAGAAGAGCGCGCCCATGTGGGGTGGGTGATTCAGAGCGCCAAGCTAGAAATGTCGGGCACACATGTCTGCACATCTTTGGGCAAGCGGCACACATTCGAATCTGCTGAGCGGTATCCTCGTCATAGATCATTGCTGCACCCCCAAACCAAGCTTGCCGGGATTCATGATCCCATTTGGATCTAGGACATCCTTGATCTTCTTCAGCACTTGGAAACTTGAACCTAGTTCATCTTCAGTGTACGTCGACCGTGAAAGGCCAACACCGTGCTGGTGACTCATGGTCCCCCCTTCTCGCAGGCAAGCAGCAACGCCATCGTCCCAGATCTTCCTGTAAGTGGCCCACGCGGTTTCAGCGTCGGGTTGTGAGGTGAAGAAGATCATGTAGATGCTCCCGCCGTTTTGATACATGTGGGAGAAGTGTGACATAACGAATGCTTCATGCGCCTCCATTGCAGTCTTCATGGCACGATATACATTCTCAAGCTTGTCGTAGGTGGCAACTATGTCTATGGTGTCACCAATTGAGAATCCTGCTGTAGTGAACTTCGTGGGGTAGTACATGTCGTATCTGTGCGCCCACCAGCGTTTGGCTGGGCCATCACCGAAGTCCTTTCCGCCGTTCTCCTTGCAAATTTCAACCGAAACCCGCTCTTCATGATCCACCTTTTCAGCAGCACCATCAAAAGCTAGAAGCAACATGGAGTCGCCTTCTTTGACATCAAAGTGCTGACTCATTGCCATCGCAGTATCCTCAGGATCGTAGAAGCGAACCACCGAGGGCACAATGCCAACACGAAAGATGCGCCTAATTGCCTCTAGACCGCTGTGAACGTCAACGAATGCCATACTCCTGAATCTGCGCTCTTCAGGAATTGGAAATAGCCGCAGCGTTGCCTCCGTGATCACACCTAGCGTCCCTTCAGAACCAATGAAGAGCTCGCGCAAGTCGGGACCCACGGAGTGGCGTGGAACCGCTTTTGTACGAACGATTGATCCATCCGCAAGAACGACCTCAAGTCCCAATGTTAGGTCCTCAATCTTACCGTACAAAGACGACATGGAACCGCCCGATCGTGTTGCTAGGAAACCACCAACATTCGAGGCTCTCATTGACGTTGGCGTATGCCCGAGCATATATCCATGACGATTCACTTCTTCCTCCAGGTCAATTCCAACCATGCCAGCCTCAACACGGACCAGCATTGACTTGTGGTCGATATCGAGGACCTTGTCCATGCGTTTGAGATCGAGTTGCATACCCCCGTAGATAGGAAGAGTTCCACCGCAGGTCCCAGCACCGCCACCAACTGGAGTGACTGGCACCTTATTCTTGTTGGCGATTTTGAGTACTTCAGATACCTCTTCAGTGGAGCCTGGGAAGACTACTATATCAGCTAAGGGCAACATCTCTCCAGCTCTGATCTTTGCCTCGCTAAGAGGCCAGGCATCATGGGCGTTGAGTACGGTATCGGTTTCTTGGGTCGTTATGTATTGGGCACCAACAATACCTTCCAGTTGCTTCGCTATTTTGGTTTTAATCTTAGAGTCAAGCAATCTCTCATTCACCCCTCTTACGGAAGTCTTTGCGCTATGAAAACAGTCATGTCATCCACTTCAACGGAGCTGCCTTGGCGAAACAGGTTATCCTCAAGCTGTGCCGTACAAAGTGGACAGGGAGTGACAACTCTTGATGCGCCTGTTTCCTCAATCGCTGCAAGGTTCTCCTTCATGACTGCTCTGGCAACATCAGCAGCGTGGTAAGAAACGAGCCCACCTCCACCACAGCATGAATCATGAGCAAATGACTGTGTCACTTCAACATCGGGAATCAAACTTAGAATCTGGCCCGCATAGTCCATTGTTATGCGAGAAGTGTGTTTGATAAGATGGCAAGGGTCATGCAGGGTCACTTTCAGCGGCTTTTCTTCGGTGTTTCGCTTGAAAGTCGACGATAGCTTGGCTATGCCAATCTCCTCGACCAGATACTCAAGCATGTGATAGACAGGAATACCCCACGCATCACGCTCGGCGATGCGCGCTAGGTTGGAGGTGCATCCAGCACACGTAGTGACCAACATCTTGACTCCTAAGTCCTTGACTTTCTTCTTCAATTTCAAGGCAAGTTCGAGGGCAGTTTTGTCGTCACCAAGAAGAGTAGCTGGCAGACCGCAGCAGTTCATCTCCTCCAGGAGGGTGAACTTGACTTTAAAGTAGTCGAGAATGATCTTGGCGGACTCCTTCACTTCCTGCGCGCGCTCCTCAGCCTGACAACCTGGGTAGAAGAGCACATCCGCCCCCTTTACCACTTGATCGGGGATATATCGCAAGCCTAAGCGTTCCAGCCTCATGTCTCTGCTTTCCACCTTCTCTTCGGGATCCTCCCAAGGTACAAACGCAAGACCATGTTCAATGATTATGGCGTCAGCAGCATGGAGCTGTTTGGGCACAAGGTCGGGCCGGTGCTTGAAGATGCGCGCACGGATGAGGTTGACTATCTCGGGGATATCTACATCCTTCGGACAGACCTCCCGGCAGGTTCCACACCCCGTACACAGATACACAACGTCTGCGGTAGTCCAATACTCAGGAGGAGAACGACTCAACTCCACAGCAATGCTTCGGGGACCACTGAAACGGTCAAGGCCGACAGCTGCAACAACGGGGCAGTGTTGAATACAGAGACCGCAGTTAATACAGCTCTCAACTGATTTAACAACCTGCATCTCATCTTCGGTGTACGGATAGATAGCCTCTTCCTTGAGAGTCGCTAGAACAGTTCGATATTCTTCTTCGCTCAAGCTGATACCCCCTTCACATGATCGACCGCATTACGACTCGCCATATACCCAGTAACAATCGCCACACCAAGTCCACTCTTCTCAGCCGGGTAGTTGTAGCCGGCAAGAATCGAACCAGCTGCGTAGAGATTCTCCGCGGCATGGAAATCTTCTTTTGTTATTGGGCGGAATTGCGGGTCAACACTGAGTCCTGAGCCAAAGAGAGGATGACCCATGTGACTGAGTGCAATTGTGTTGGTCAGCTTTTGAGGTATCGCACTTGTGGCAATACGGAAACTCTCGCTTACGGTCATCAGGTCGAAAACGGACTCCCGAATACCATTCTCAGTGCCGGTTATCCCCCCACCGATGAATTTCCCGGTTGCTAGGATTACGGCCTTCGTGGATATTTTGAAATTTCTTTTGGGACCGACGGCTGTGACCTCTTTCACAATACTCGATTTTGGCGAATCCATTTCAGCATGATGGCCCACCAGGAGAGTACCCCCACCTTTCACGAAAGCGGTTTCAAGTCCTCTTTGAAGTCTAAGACCTGGTACGGATGGCGGAAATGATAGAAGCTCGAAGGCGTAAGCCCCCGTGAGGTCCTGGAGAGCAAGCTGATTCTCTCGCGCTCGATTGAATCCCAATACCGGAGGCAGAGCTATGTGTGTTGCACCAATTCGATCTGCTTGCTTCTTCAGCGTTTTCGCCAGGACTGAAAGATTATCCTCGTTGTCAAGATATCGAGCGATTTCTATGGAAGATATGTTGTGATTATTGCCAAAGGGTGCCAAATCCAAGACATGGTACCCTGCCTTGCGTGGTGGTAGTCTGTTTGATATTTGGTGTTCCAGGAAGACCTGGGCAGCCATTCGTGGATTGAAGATAGGGAGACCCCTCACGCCCGCGAAGAGAGCCACGCTATCCGCATCCAGCATTAGAGAACCCGGCCACATTGTTTCTTGAATCATGCAGGTTGGCTTCACGGTGCCGAGAACCGTTACAGCATCAAGGTTCGAGTCTATATCTCCAAAGAGAGGCATATTGGAGCTTAACAGAGTTGTTTTGAGCCATGATACAGCCGTGCGTACCTTTTCAACTATAGTCTTCGAAACTGTGCCTGACTCAGCATCGGTGAACCCGAGCAATCCATATGGGTGAAAAGGAAACATACTGGCGATCCCTTGGAGACCCTCAACGGGCGAGCCCAGTGGCACTGTGCCTCCGGGCAAATATCCGATGACGTCGATGGCGCCTGAGGAATATGCAGTTGCACTCTGTCCCTTTCGAAGCAGGATTGTCTTCATACCTTCCTCGGTAGCTCTGATTCCTGCAACAAGCCCAGCCATGCCGCCCCCAATCACAACGATGTCAGCCTCTAGATCCATCTACAGCACCTCCTCCCAAGGCTTAAGGTCGTAGTCCAGCTCTTCCAGCGCTTGATCGAGATTTCCAACGCAGGCATAGATACCCTGTGCCAACTCCTCTTGTGCTATCTGTTCGCCTCTGATAGATTGCCGTTTTCCTTTCCATCTCTCAGCCAGGAAGTCCACTATCTCTAGCTGGAAATCCGCCCCGCTCAATTCCAGTTCTTCTGCCAAGATACTAGCAGCTTTGAACGTGCAAAAAGTACCTTGACATGGACCCGTCCCCAGTCGTACGCGCCGCCTCAGATCGTTCAGTGTTTGGGGAAAGGTTTCTCGTATCGCATAGCGGAGCTCAGCCTCAATTACTGGCTCACACGTACAGATTGTAGTTTTCCATTCGGGATGATTACGAGTCAGTTCTAGAATCGTTGCGGTTTCGCTACCTCTCCGTGCTCTCATCCTCTCGACTGTGTGTTGTGAGACACCGTACTCCTTGGCCAGTGCCAGAATGTCAACGTCGTCACTGTTGCCGGGAAGAGGCTCGATATGCGTCTTGCACTCAGCTTCGACCCCCAGATTCTTGCAGACCAAGTCAGTAGCCGCTTTGGCCATGTGTCTGCATACGACAAGCTTGCCACCGGTGAAGCTAATGAGGCCCGAAACACCTTCCGGCTCGTGGTCAATGACCTCGTAGCCCCTTGTTACGTCACCCTCCGGTATCTTCCAGGTTGGAACAAGAGGTCTAACACCTTCCATTGTGCGGATGATCCGGGCATCCCTGATTGACGGTATTACCCACTCCATGCTCTTGAGTAGGTATTCAATTTCATCTTGTGAAGCAACGAGTGTGTCAGGATCCTCCCAAGTGTCCAGTGCCGTTGTCCCGAGCAATACAGTATTCTCATGGGGAAACAAATAGATCATGCGGCCTTCGATGGCCTTTGTGATCACTCCAACATTGACGACCCGTCGATCCAGAATCACGTGTGCACCCTTATTGAGTCGCAACTCGAGTTTCGCTCCTGCGAGAGCGGCAATCTTGTGGGCCCAAGGGCCTGCAGCGTTGATTATGGCTTTAGTTTTGACAGACTCCATCTTGTCTGTAATTCTATTGAAGTACTGAACACCGGTGATAGAGCCTTTCTTCGTGAGGATGTCTGTGACTTCACAATATGTCTTGATGTCTGCACCGTGCTGTTTCGCATCGAGCGCCTGGAGCATGCACAGAGCAAAGGGGTCGATGAAGTACTCCTCGAAGTAGAGTGATGCTATCAAATCAGGGTTCAACATGGGTTCGATTTTGAGCGAATCCTCAGGAGTCAAGAATAGAACAGGAGGCACATCCCGCGTCTCGGCGCGCTTGGAGTATTCTTCAGCGAAGTTTCCCCCACTGGAGATATCACTCATCTCAAGAAGAGGCGTGAGTATCGGATTCTTTTCGATAATGTGTCTGGCAATCCGCTTGAAGTACACTACTTCATCAGAGCACATATCGACAATGTCGGGTTCATCCATGTACTTGAGACCGGAGGAGATCATTCCCGCGCATGTGCCCGTAGTAGCAGAAGCAATGTCATCGCGCTCAAGAAGTAATGTCTTGAGCCCTCTCATCGCACAGTCTCGTGCAACTGCAGTACCGGTGCTGCCGCCGCCTATTACAACCACGTCGTATTTCGCCATCGGATTCTCGTACTCCTGATATGCCGCTCTTTGCATTAGTCGGTGTTCAATCTCTTGCGCATCGACACAAGTTGGATGTCAGCGCAGAATACAAGCGTTTCGGATGAACAACGACGTCATCCGTGCTAGCTTCCGTTAAAAGGTCTAAGCCAGACGAGATGGATAGTGAATAGGAAATGGCCAGCTACGATTTGGGAACAACGACTTTCTTGGACCACGACGTAGACACACTCACCGAGGCCATCGGCATTCCTGAAACTCACTTCGATAATCTTGTAGATCTGGCTAAGGAAGCTTGGGAGCATGAAGATACGATTAGCCAGTCGCTGGAATACATTGTGGAGAGGGCCAAAGGCTCGGAGCTTATCCTCACGCTGGTCTTCTTCGGTCGAATCTGGGAGGGCAGTGAGGAGGGCGAAGAAGAGAGCAGCGAGTAACTCCTACGATTGCACTCTATTGATTCACATGTAGCTACTACGTGACATGAGCTCTCCCATCTCAGCAATGAGCAACTTGTTGTATATGCCGTATTGCTGCTCGTACACGAGTATATTCTCAGGAATGGGTTGTCGTCGCTCCTCAACATGAAACATGTTATCTATTGCTTTCTCGAAGCTGTCATAGATTCCAGAGCCTACTGTTCCCAAGATAGCAGCGCCCACGACAGTCGAATCATGACATCGAGGTAGTAGTGCAGGCTTGTTGGTGCAATCAGCTATTATCTGGCGCCATAGGGGGGAACTCGAACCTCCACCATCTATTTGAATCTCATCAAACTCTAGATCAAGCAAACCCTCCATCATCTGAACGTAGAACTGGATTGCGTACCCATTCCCCTCCATTATCGCCCGGGCGATATGCGCTTTTGTGTGTCTGAAACTAAGATTGTAGAAGATGCCCTTGTCATAAGCCATCCATGGGAAGAATACAAGACCATCGCTTCCCGCAGGAACGGATGCCAGTGATGATTCTATAACCTCCCAAACATCTCGATCAGTCCTTGCGGCTAGAATCGTTTCAGGCTCACAGTACTGGTCTCGAAACCACTTGTAGGAAAGTCCGGTTCCAGGGACCGCCCCTTCAAGAATCCATTTTCCCGGGATAGCTGCAGGATTACAGAACATAACGAAAGCGTCCTCGATGAAATCGTCAGTGTGCGTTATTACAAAGGTGCCTGTGCCTGTTGTGGCTTTTACCACTCCATCCTTCACGGTTCCTGTTCCCAATGCGGAGCATTGTTGGTCACCGCTTCCCATAATTACAGGAGTGCCCTTTCGCAAGCCGGTGGTTTTTGAGGCTTCGGAACTGACATCTCCAATCACCGTGGCAGGGTCAACAATCTCAACTAGCATATCCAGAGGAATGCCAGTTTTCTCGCATATTTCCTCAGACCAGGTGAGTGTTTCATGATCGATAGGACCGAATCTTGCGTTCGCGGGGTCGGTTGACATCTTTCCACAGAGTCGGTAGTTGATGAGCGCATCAAGAGGGAGTATTTTGTGGGTTTTCTTGAACAGGTTAGGCTTATTCTCAGCAAACCACATTATCCTCTTTACAGAGCCACGAGGACCGAGCTCATCACTCATCTCATTAGCCCGGTCGGTTGACCGAAAATCAACCCACGTGACAGTTGGGGCGAGGGGCGTTCCCTTCTTATCAACAAGTGTGATGCAGTCGCGCGTCGTGGTGGCGACTACGGCCACTATGGCCTCAGCTGCCCTGTCAACCTGAGAGAGAGCTCTCTGCATAGTGTTGCACGAAGCCCGCCAGTACGCATCCGCAAGCTGCTCATGAATTCCAACCTCGTGAGGCGGAGGAGGATATTCCTCATAGGCCTTGCTGATTTCACGCCCTTCTTCATCCATTAATACGGAACGAGTACCTGTGGTGCCAATGTCGAACACCGCGAACAATCGTTGACTCAATGTGCTCACCAAATCCCTGAAAGAAGCAACCAATCACTGTCAAGAGCCCAATAATAATTGCTCGATAGGAAGAGTGTTATCCCCGATGGCTTGTAGAGAACGAGATGTCTGACTATCCGGTGCACATGGAGATTGAACACAATGTCCATTTGATTCGAGGCGCGAATAAGGCGAGGTTCCCCGAGGCCAATGCCCTGCTAATAGATGACGAAATTCTGACTCTGGTTGATGCAGGAGCATGTAGAGACCACATAGTCACAACACTGAGAGACTTTGGGCACAAGCCGAAGGATATTGATAGGATAGTCCTAAGCCATTTCCATATAGACCACAAGGGGCACGCATCGCATTTCCAAGAGGTTTCCGCCTGTACCGTGATGAGTCACCCAAGTGCGGATCATGGAATCAAAACTCTGGAAGGTCTTATCGATTTCTACGGAATCAAAAATCATAGATACTTCGACAAATGGCGATACTTCATCGAAGCCAGACTGCCTCACGTGATATCGGATTACAAAGTAGACGAGCACTTTGAGGATGGTAAGCCTATTGATTGTGGTGCGGTTGAACTAATTCCCATTCATGCTCCCGGACATTCTGTGGACCACACTTGCTTTGGCATCAATGGCTACGATACAATCCTGCTCGTGGATATCGATTTGACAAGATTCGGGCCGTGGTACGGCAACCAAGTGAGCGACATCACACAGTTCAAGGAAACGATGAAGAGAATCATTGAACTAGAACCAAAGACAGGCATATCCAGCCACCTTTTGGATCCAGTCACTGAGAACCTTCGCGAGCGACTGATTGACTTTGAATCTGCATTTGACCAACGTGACAAACGAATACTGGAACTTATTTCACAGGGTCACGATACAATTGAGAAGCTTAGCCAGGTGCCTGCAATCTATCCGCGGATTCCACATGAGGTGTTCCTGACATTTGAGGAGATCATGCTTGAGAAACATGCAGAACTTCTCTCAGAGAAAGGACTGATTCTCGTTGAGGATGGTCGACTGCAGGTGCAGAAGGCATAGGGGGCCTAGACCCCGTTACGTCATTACTTGTGTTTGAACTTGGGCTTGTCCTTTGACTTCGACAGGAAAGCGTCGACTCCTATTTCCTTGTCTTCGGTCGCAAACGTCTGGCAGAAGACATCGACCTCGAAGTCAAGATTCTTCCCCAATGGCAAATTCCACGCATGATTCAGTGACTGTTTCGCTAGTTTGATCGCTATGCCAGGTTTTCCAGCTAGCTTCTTCGCCAAAGCTGCTGTACCTTCTCTTAGCGCCTCGACAGAGTCGAAAACCTTGTCCACAAGTCCAATTCGCAGCGCCTCTTCAACCTTCAAATTATCACCCGTATAGACAAGCTCCTTGGCCTTCCCAAGGCCCACGAGTCTTGGAAGACGTACGGTTCCACCGAATCCAGGAATGATGCCCAGGTTGATCTCCGGCTGTCCCAGTAGAGCGTTGGCTGAAGCATATCGAATGTCACATGCCATGGCAATCTCACAACCACCACCAAGCGCAAACCCATTAATGGCAGCAATCACCGGCTTGCTCATTGACTCCATGTACTTGCAAAACTCCTGACCGTTTTGTGCAAGGGGCCTGACAGTTTTGGAATCCTTATCCTTGAACTCTGCTATGTCTGCGCCGGCTGCAAACGCTTTCTCGCCAGTTCCAGTTAGTATAACAACTCTCACAGAGTCGTCATCTTCCGCCTTCTTCATCATCTCTCTGAGAGTACCCACCACTGCAGTGTTTAGGGCATTGTATTTTGCCGGCCGGTTAATTGTAACTGTCGCAATGCCATTATCGACTTCGTATAGAACATCCTGCTCAGACATTATCTGTACCTCTCTAGGTTGATGTTCAGTTGGCTCTGATGGTCCGTAATAAGAGTTCGGAGACAGGACCTTGTCTTTCGCGCCCTTCGTGCTGCATCATCCGCGAAATTAGTCAAATTCATAACTCTTATTTAGGAGTTTTTTTCTGACCGCTGATTAGGTAGCCAATCGTTGGTGGGTGAATATGAACATAGATGCTTGGAGAAAATCCCTTGAAGCCATGAAAAGCTCGGTTGTTTCTTCGTTTGAGTTGGGCATGCTATCACGGGAACAGGAGCTTTTCCTTGAGGCGTGGACGACGCAGGAAGACATCTCGTTCATAGGCTACAGACATAACGATGGACGACGGAGAATAGGGGACATAACTGAAATCATTGATGATGCGCTTGTCCGCCTTGATGATTGCGACTACAAAGCTGCAGCTAGAGTCTACCATGATACATTGAACAGGGTATCCACGTTGACGCTTTGGGCACACTTGCTGGAGTCCACTTCCAGCGCTGGTTCTTAAAAAAGAAAGGGTGAGAGGGCATCGAGGCCCTCATTTTTCAAACTAGAAATTTGTAGGTGAGCTTCTTATCATCAATGTGCTCGAATGCGAGCTTGAGAGCCATCCCCACTTCAGGCACGCTCATCAAGTTCGTGATGTGTGCTGTCAAGCGAAGTCCGGAGGGGAACTCGCCTATAGCCACAACATAGGGAGCTTTCGACGTCAAGCTCTCCGGAGCAAAGTCCACGACAACATAGGAGCGGAGTTTCGCTTCGGTTTCGGTAAACTCCTTGAGCTCGCAGAGGCTTATGCATTTCTGACAGTGCTGCCTCGGGGGTAGAAACTCGGTGCCGCACTCTGTGCAAACGCTCTTCATGAGTTTCTCTTGATCGAGAGCCTCAAGGAATTCTTGGAAGAACGGAGTCACTGCCTTATCCGAACTGTATCCAAGGTAAAGTTCTTTCTTCTCGCTCATCATTACCAACCTCGCTCGAAAATAAACACATTCACAAATTGGCCCGATTGACCAACATTGTGAGCTAGACCTATCTTGACATCGTCAATCTGGCGGGACTGATTCTCAGCCTCACCCCTCATCTGTTTGAGAATCTCGTATGTCATTGAAAGTCCGGTCGCCCCTAAGGGATGTCCCTTGCTCTTAAGGCCTCCATCGCAATTGACCGGTATTCGGCTGTCGTGATAGACTTCCTTGTTCTCAATCAGTTCGCGACCCTTGCCGGGCTCTGCAAGACCGAGGTCTTCGTAGGCGATGAGCTCAGCAATGCTGAAGCAGTCATGAACCTGAACCATGTCAAGGTCCTTGGGTCCAACTCCAGCCATATCATAAGCGGCCTTGGCTGCTCGTTTTGCACCGGGAATAGATGTTAGACTTTCCCTGTCCTGAATCATCATTGCAGAAGCGCCTGCGCCAATGCCTGTGATCCACATGGGTTGGTCAGTGAACTCCTTCACTCGATCCTCAGCAGCAATAACAACACCTGCGGCACCATCTGTGATTAGACTGCAATCGTAGAGGTTTAGCGGCCTGCAGATTGGTACTGCATTGTTAGCCTCCTCGAGGGTTACCTCTCTTGGGAGGTGCGCTTTGGGGTTCTGTGCTCCATAGTGATGTGACTTAACAGAAATCCTGGACAACACTTCATGTGGCATGTCGTATTCATACATGTATCGTGAAGCCATTAGAGCGTAGAAGGCTGGGAATGATATCCCGTAGGGGTATTCCCAACGCATATCCCCGGCTTGTGACATGTACTCCGTCGCAACAGCCGATGATACCCGATTCATCTGTTCCACACCAAGGACCAACATCACGTCATAAAGACCTGCCGCAACCATTCCCCAGGCTGCCCGCAACGAAGCTGTTCCTGTAGTACATGCGGACTCTACTCTCAGATGTGGTATGTTCTGTAGTCCCAGATAGTCAGCCATAAGTGCTGAACCAGCACCCTGACCCGTGAACTGCGATGCCGCATAGGAGAGGACGGTTGCGTCAATCTTGTCCTGGGTTACACCAGCATCATAGATTGGTTTGTACGCTTCCGCACAGAGCTCTCTCATCGTGGCATCGTAGCGTTTGCCGAATTTGCTGTGACCAGCAGCGACCACAGCGACCTTTCTTGCCATTTGTTATCCTCCGTAGGAAGAGCTCGACTGATCCAAGCAGTGCGGAGCTCTACGTTATCTTCTGATTCGAGTTCCCAACCTCAGGGAACCCTATCTTAAGGATTCTGATTTATCCTGAAGAGGTAATTCATTATCGATTGTGGCAACCGAATATTGGTTGCCTAGAATAACCTCTACAAAGGCGAGCGAAAAATAAAGAAAAGAGCGACCCCAGAGTTTCCGGGGCCTCTAGTCCCAAAGATTACTCGCCTGTGAACTTGCCTCTTCGCTTTTCAAAGACAGCAGAGATACCCTCAGCCAAGTCCTTGGTCTCAAAGCACTTGTAGGCAGCTTCGACTTGGAATTCAAGATTCTTTTCGTAAGACTCCTCAAAGGCCATGTGTGTGGCTTGTTTGGCTAACTTCATGGCAAGGGGAGCATTACCGCCCAACTTGGCACCGTACCACATGGCTTGACTGAGCAGTTCCTCGACAGAGGTGACCTTGCTCACAAGACCGCAAGCTAGCGATTCCTGTGCGGTCAATGTGCCGCCTGTGAGAATCATTTCCATAGCCTTGCTCATTCCGATTATGCGCGGCAATCGCACACAACCACCCCAAGCAGGGATTAGCCCAAGGCTAACCTCAGGAGTGCCAATCTTGGCCTCTTCGTCACAAATCCTGATATCGCATGCTAGAGCAATCTCGGTGCCTCCACCGAGACAGAGTCCATGTATAGCTGCGATTGTGGGCTTACTCAGTGTCGCAAGTCTGTCGAGGGCTTTCTGACCCTGTGAAATCAAGTCCTTGACTTTGTCCATTTCTTTGAACAGACTCTGCGCCATCTTAAGGTCAGCTCCTGTACAGTATACCTTGTCGTGGGCTGACGCGATGACCACAGATCTGACATCAGGATCATTCTCTGCTTCAGTTAAAGCAGCATCAAGATCAATAATGAACTGATCGTTGATTGAGTTGAGAGCATCCAACCGATTGAACTTGATGACTGCAACGTTCTTGACTGGAGAGAGGAAAGATCCTTCCTTTGAATAAAGTAGAGTGTCATACTCTGGCATAATTGAATCACTTCGATAGTGTTTGTTGTTGCGAACCTCTCAACCTACATATAAACTCGATTCCTAACAGGCAGAGGACGCATTAGTTACGCACTTGGGTGCTAAAGAAAAATAAGAGCCAGGCAGGGAGCAAGCCCTGCCTTCTGCTACTAGATGGGTTTACTGTAGCATCTTCGGAACGCTGTAGCAGTCTCCGAGTTCCTTATGCAGCTTGCTGATTTCTTCACGTACCTTATCCATACCGATTTTCTCAGCAAGCTCAAAAGGCCCAGCCGGAAAGCTAGCGCCTAGCTTCATCGCGATGTCGATGTCATCCTTTTCAGCGATGCCCTCATCCACAAGAATCATGGCTTCTCGAATCACGGGCATTGTGATCCTTGTAACAAGCCAATCTGTGTCCACACCCTTGGGAGGGTCTGGCTCTTCCTGAGCTCCTCCGTACTCGTAGAAGCCCTTCTTGGACTTGGTGCCAATGTGTCCTGATTCGACCAGCTTTTCCAGAGTTTCCGGAGGCTTGAAGCAGTCTCCGAGCTCTCGGTAAAGGGTGCTCATGGCGTTGAACGCAATGTCAAGACCAACGAAATCACCAAGCATAAACGGACCAGCCGGGAATTTAGCTTTCGCTGTCATAGCCACATCAATTTCTTGCTTGGTAGCAACACCTTGTTCGTACAGGAGAATCGATTCTCTAAGAACGGGCATCAGGATACGATTGACAATGAAGCCCGGACTGTTCTTCGCCTTGACGATTTGTTTGCCCTGCTTCTCAGCAACTGCAATCGCTGCTGTAATGGTTTCTTCACTGGTTTTTTCGCCAATGATAATTTCCACTAGCTTCATAGCAGCAACAGGAGAGAAGTAGTGCATTCCAACTACCTTGTCCGGTCGCTTTGTAGCGGTTGCCAGCTCATCGATGCTCAATGAGGATGTGTTTGATGCAATCACTGTATGAGCAGGTGCTGCCGCGTCAATCTTCCCGAAGACCTCCTTCTTAACCTTCATGTTCTCAAAGATAGCTTCGATGACTAAATCGGCATCTTTGACAGCCTCCTCGAGATTGGTGGTCGCGCTGAGCCTGCCCATGAGACCCTCGGCCTCTGTCATGGTCATCTTGCCCTTGTCGATTCCGGTCATTACGTCTGTTCGGATTCGTTCCATTCCCTTATCGATGAACTCCTCCTTGATGTCGACCATCTTGACTTCTAGACCATTCCACGCAGAGATGTAAGCAATGCCTGAGCCCATCAAACCCGCGCCAATGACTACAATCTTCTTGACATCCACACCACAGACCTCCTAGAATGCACCCATCATTGCAGCTAGGATGAGGTTAGCAAGTGGGTCGCTCTCATGTGCATTGCCAATTACCTCAAGGCGTCCATCCTTCATGGTGTCCTTGAACTTAACCTCGCCTGTGAAGATACCCAATAGAATTTCTCCGGTCGCTTTGTAGATGACATCCGGACTGGGATAGACGCCTTCGTACAGGGTCATCCCTTCCTTTGTCACTACTATGTACTGGTCGCCGCCGTCGGGCGTATGGATTTGAAGTATCTTGCCATCGTAGGGTCCAACCCAATCAACAAGTAGCTTCTTGAGATCGTCTTTTTCCTTCGTTTTTGCAATGAGGAACTTGAAAAACTCCTGTAATTGTTCTGACATCTTCATTTAGTCCTCCTTCGCGATCCATTCATCGAGTGCCTCATGCATTGCGGCATCGACTGACACCGTCCACATGTTGCCCTTTCTCTTCTTCACCTTCTCTAAGAAGGCGTCGTACTTCTCGCCCTCCATCAAGACAACAATGCGACCCTTACGGTCGTTGATGAATGACTGGTGGACCATCTTTTTGGTGTTCCAGTATTCATGTTCAATGTCGCCTTCCTTGAGTCGAGGATAGAAAGGCCATTCGCCTGTTGGATGTGGTCTAAACTTAGCCATTATTCAAGCCTCCATTTCTTAACCATGTCGCCAGTTGCTTCATAGAATCCAGGTCTAAAGGGCCATTGTACTACGTATCGGAATCCCTTGACTCCATCCTTCTCACCCTTGGACCATCTGCCAGTGTAGACTCTAGACCCGGTGTTATGGATGAACTGTAGCATCACACATTCGATGATCCCCTCAGGAGAGAGGTTAGCCTCGGCAGCGAGCTCCTTCATTTTTTCCATTGATTCCTTATCAAAACTTACGTCCATGTTGCTCACTCCTTCTTGAATGCCATGCGTTTGAATGGCCTACCCCACCGCTCCTCATACATGAGGCCTTCAAGTGGGACTCTGCTTGGTCCAAGAGCTCTGGGTGATTCTCTGACTCCAACACAGAATGCTGTAAGTGGAACCCAGATTGGCGGAATCCCGATCCGATCACGGATAAGTTGAGCATGTCGGGGGTCTGAACATACGAGAGCCTCGTATCCACAACCGTAGCCTAGCTCTGTGGCCACTAGCCACATGTTCTGGATGGCCATACCAGCAACAACCGAACCAAACAGTTCGTTCGGGTACATATAGCCGGCATCATGCCATGCCTCGCTGGCACACACAATGATTACGGCATCACTCTTCTCTGGATACCGGAATAGCTTGCCATCCCTCAGTCGTGCATAGACTGCAGCTCTGTAGGGGTCACTGATGAACCAGTTCCGACCACTGGTAAGCTCAAAGGGTGCACCACCAAATGCGGTTTGGGCCATCTCTTGCGCGATATCGGCCAGGAACTCTTTCATTTCCTGGTCATCGCGGATTACTATGAAACGGATCATAAGCATGTTTTCAGGGCTAGGCGCATGTCTGGCACCTTCGAGAATCAACTCGATATGCTCATCTGGAATCCGTTCTCCTGTAAACTCGCGGATTGAGCGGCGAGATCGTATCAGCTCCAAGGCCTTTAGCTGTCCAACGGCCTGGGGACGCGATTCCTCTTTTCCACCTGTGTCCGCTTTGGTCTTTGCAGCACTTCCCATAAATTATTCCTCAGGAATTGTTATTCGCAATCGATGCGAAGCGAGAAGCAAGCATAAATCTATTGTGAGAAACGTAGCTGGTGGAAAAACGAGCCGAAATGAATGCATCCGGGACGAAAACCACCAGTCACTGAATGGAATTTGACACCCCGGAATAGTCGATCAGGCATATGCTTACTTTTCTAACTCAACCCAGAACTTCGGAATTCCAGCTGTAGCGTATATGAGGAATATGATAACAAAGTAGAAAGCAATCATCGGGATGCTATACATTACTAATGCAGCAGCAATTACCAACAGAATACCAAGTATCACCGGGGTCACAGGCCCTTCGCGCAGCTCATCCTCAAGCATCCAGACCGTGATAGCCACGAGTACCGAGAGAACCCCGAGCAGCGCAAATGATGCGAATCCCGTGAGTTCGTAGTCAGGTATTAGAAGTAGATGTCCAGTCTCCGGATTATGATATAGCGGATCCAGACCATAAGTGAGTAGCAGAAAAGCCATGTATCCGAAGCAACATGCAACAAGAACGGATATGATTGCGCTAATCCTTGCATATCCCTCCTCGTAGTTTTTGTGAAGACCAAACAAGCCTATTGAATGGATTAGAAATCCCACTGAAATGCCGAGAAGCCCAATCCCAGCCATGAACGTCATGAAGATATAATCTGGGACGATGGGCTCTGCGAATGCAGCTTGTGCACCAACAAAGAGAAAAGTGAACACAAGCCCTATCACTGCTCCAATCCCTCCGAGAATGAAATACCTTCGGTCGAAACGTTCTATCCTCTGAGTCATTGCACTTTTAGCACACTCGGGATGGCTTATCCAGCCCTGATATCGAACCGCAACCTCAGGATCAACGTCTAAACCACAAAAAATGCATTTGACCACGTTCTCGTTTTCAGTTTGTCCTGTTTCTTTCAATTTTCAATGCCCCGAACCAAGGAGGCTCTAACCCCTCCCACGTAATACCGTAGAATATCCGCATAAAAGGATTCGTGCTTAGCGTAGCCCTCATGACAGTATTTTCACAGAGATAGCATTATGCGAATGGATACGAGAACACAGTCCCCCGTATTGCCAGGGTGGCATTCAGATACTTGCCGAGTATTGGCTCAGATACACAAGCTAACTTATGGATGGTGAACCTGCGAAACGGTGAAGCGCACGGTACACCTCCCGGCGAATCGTGCGCATTTTCCTTTTTGGAATGGGAGCGCAGTTGCTCCCCCTCTTTCCAATTTTCATGAAACTGAATGGTTGTCCATCATAAATCTAAGCAATTCAAGTCTAGTGCATCACCAACTATTTGCTCGATGACTGGCACCTTCGCCTTACTCTCAGGAGTTACGGTTCCCAAGAGCCCGTCGACAATTCGGCTAGTAGTGTATGTATCGTGTGCAGTCGTCATTATTGGGACGTTTCGTTCTTTGGCTCTCGACACAGTTCGAATGTCAGGCGCGATTCCACCCGCAAGAATCAGCAGATTTGTATCTGTTTCAAGCGCTGCGAGGCAAATGTCGGGGCGGTCCCCGCTGGTAATAACCGCCTTATCATGGGTGCGTCGAAACCACTTCAAAGCGTTTTCTGGAGCCATGCTTCCAATCATGAAGTGGTCAACAAGAACGCCCAGCTTATCGTCGCCAGTTGTCATCTCACCATTCAGTGCTCGCAGTATTTCACCAACATTGGGACTAAACAGATCTCTATTTTGAAAAACGACACCACAGAACCGCAGTCCCATTCCTTCAAGGAATGGTTGAATCTTTTCATTGATGGCATCCTTGAGCATAGGAGGGACCCTCTTCAGCATAACCCCGATTGAATCAATTCCGTGCTGCTGAAACAAGCTCTGCTGGAGTAGGACATCATCGATTGCTGCCGTAGTAGAGAAGTTAACAAGACAGATGACTGATGCGTCGAACTCCTTGGCTATCTGGGGTGTGGATAGGTTGACATGAAGAAGATGCCACGGTGCTTTAGTCCCCTCGATCAACACGTAGTCAACCCCTTCGGAAACCTCCGAGTAGCACTCCCTAATTTTCTTCAGGAGTACGTCATGACCGACCTTCAAAAGCTCATCATGGCTCGCAAACGTTCTGACAATTGGACATATGCAGCCAAGATCTGCCTTCATGGCCAAGACATCCTTCATGACCGCAGCATCTACATCTACGTCCATCGACTCTGTACTGTACTCGAAACTCTTCGTTCCCACGGGCTTGAAGTAGCTCACGGATTTCCCCTCTGCACGCAGTTTCGAAGCGAGGGCAAGAGCAACCATGGTCTTGCCGGTACGCGTTTCACCACTAATCACGATATTCTTCGCCAATTCATCACTCTCCAGCGATTGTTATCTTTACATCAACAGCACATATGCCCTTTCCTTTCTCGTACGCAAACACAGGATTGATGTCCAATTCCACGATTTCCTCAAAGTCAGTCACTAACTGACTGATTTTTAGAATGGTGTCCTCCAGCGCAGGTACGTCACTAGGAAGCTCGCCTCTGACACCCGCAAGTAGTGCACCCATCTTAGTATCGCCGATGAGGCTTCCCGCATCTGCTCGGGACATCGGCGCAAGCCTGAATGCGATATCCTTCAGGTAGTTCACGAAGATGCCGCCAGCCCCGAACATAATCAACGGGCCAAACTGAATATCTCGCGAACAACCAATAATCAGCTCCTTTCCCTTTGTAGCCATCTCTTGAACATCAACACCGTAGACAATTGCATTCGGTACATGCTTCTTCACATTCACGAGAATCTGCATGAAGCCATCTTCAACTTCCTGCTGGGTTTCAAGCCCAAGCATAATCCCTCCAATGTCACTCTTGTGTACAATATCAGGACTTGCAATCTTCAAGACTACAGGAAAACCAAGATCGTTGGCTATCTGTTTCGCTTCTTCGGAGCTCGTTGCTAACCTTATGCGGGCCACAGGAATGCCGTATGCCTCGGCTACCTCATGCGACTCATAGCCCATCATGATGTTCCTTCCATCTGCTCGCACCGAATCCATGATCTTCTGAACCCGTTTTGTATCAACCTTGAACTTGGGAATAACATCATCCTTCAGATTGTCCCTCCGCACAGTGTATTTGTAGAGCTCGGCTAGGGCGTGTACAGCTCGTTCAGGGAAATCGAAAACGGGAATGCCACCATCATTCATGATGATGCGTGGATACACCATTGAGTTGCCACCCATGAATACCGCCACCAGAGGCTTGTCAGGATACTTCTTGTGCGATTCGACCAACGTCTTCGCGGTTTCAGCCTCTTTGGTAACAGCCTGAGGAGTAACCAGAACAAAAACAGAATCAACGTTTTCATCCCTCAGTGCAGCCTCAATACAGAGTTCGTAGTCCTTAGGTTGAGCCGTGCCTAGAGCATCAATTGGATTGTAGACTGAGGCGGCAGGAGGTAGTTCTTTCTGGAGAAGATCGATTGTCGTCCGGGATAGCTGAGCGATTTCTAGTCCGCAAGCCTCGCAGGCGTCGGTCGTCATAATTCCAGGACCCCCAGCATTGGTGACTATTGCCACACGGTTGCCTTTAGGGAGATGCATGTCATCGAACACGCTAGCGACATCGAACAGCTGAGACATATTCTCAGCACGATTGACACCGCTCTGTTTGAATGCCACATCATATGCAGTATCGCTGCCAGCTAGAGATCCCGTGTGCGATGAGGCAGCCCGAGCTCCGGCGGCGCTCACCCCTGATTTCACAACGAAGATGGGCTTCTTGGGAACAACCTCTCGGCAAGCTTTCATGAATTTGCGACCGTCAACAACGGACTCTATGTAGAGCAGAATAAATGTGGAGTTTGGGTCTTTCCCGAATGCCTCAACGAAGTCAGCCTCGTCCAGATGCGCTTTGTTACCAAGACTTACGAACTTGGAAAAGCCAATCTTCTCCATAAGACTCCAGTCAAGAATTCCAGTCATTAGAGCGCCCGACTGCGAAGCAAAGGCAATCGACCCCTTGGAAGGGGTTCCAGCGGAGAATGACGCGTTGTACGGCGCATAGGTGTTGATGATACCCAAGCAGTTTGGTCCTTGCACAATCATGCCATATTTCTCGGCAATCTCTACTACTTTTCTCTCCGCTTCCTGACCCTCATGACCAATCTCCTTGAAGCCAGCGGTAATAATTACAAGTGCCGTTACACCCTTCTTGCCACATTCTTCCACGACCGGGAGGACGAATCTGGCAGGGATCAC
>JAUWOA010000177.1 GCA_030612365.1 Candidatus Thorarchaeota archaeon | reverse complement strand
ATTCTCAGTAGGTGACCTGGACTTCGAGGTGATCCCACTCCCGGGACATAGTCAGGACATGGTTGGATTCCATGAGGCTCGTAATCGGTGGTTCTTCTCAGCGGATGGAGTCCCACTGCCCTCCAAGAAACGCCTTGCTATGGATGACGAGAATGTCCCTCAGGCAATTGCAACAATGGAGCGAATCCTCGAACTCGACGTGGATGTTCTCTTCGACTTCCACAGGGGTCCGATTCGTAACCCGCAACAGCATATCCAGACAAGGATTGACTTCTTGAAAGGGGTTCAGAATCAGGTGCGGGATCTTCATCAGGAGGGAAAGACCATTGAAGAGATACAATCCATCCTGAATTTCGAACCTCCATGGTACATGGACCTAACTGAAGGGAGATTCGGTATCGAGTATCTGATTAGATCGCTTCTCTTCGATGATCTATGAACCTAGTTGTTGGCTGTTTTGGCGGTTAGGAGTTGTATCGTCAAACGTATGAATGCATCACGTTAAGCAATGCTAGAAATTTGATGAGATGAAATCAGATTCTCTACTAGATTCAGCTCTTCCTTTTCTTGTCGTAGGCCACCCATGAATCGGCTGCTGAGGCTGCTCCTTTTGATCTCAGTTCCGTGAGAACGTACTCTCGAATCTCTGAACTCTTCATTGTTGCTTCTGAGCGTTCAGAGAGCGAACTTGCGATCTTGCGCGCAACCTCGTAGGGAGCACCGCACTTGACAGCACTCACAACAACCTTCTCAGACATGTATATCTCGGTTGACCCATTTCTCTTTTTAATTTCCATGAGTTACATCTTCTTGAGTAATATTTGATGAAATAAGACTCGTGCAATACATACCAAAGTTCTCAGATAAACAATTGGACGCTTATTGCAGTCGCCAAAATGCGATAAAACCGATGATTGTGTTAACAAGAACTGACCCTCATCAAGAGCCCTTTCGTTTCTTCCGTCGTGCCTCAAATCGGTCGTCAAATCGTCGAGTAGACTTCTCTTTTTCTCTCTGAGCCTTTGTAGCCTTCTTCTGGCGCGCGCAGTTGATTCTGGCCGCCCGTCCAAGATTCCTAACCCGCTCGACTTCTTTATCGTTGCCATGCTTCTTGTATAGCTTGCGAGCGCGATCCCACGCCTCGAAAGCGGAACAGAAGTCACCCAGACGTGCGTATGTTACGGCTTGTGCATCGAAGATATCAGGATTGCTCTTTGAGAGTGCTGTGACTCGATTCCAAGCGATGGAAGCTTCCTCCCATTTCTCTAGTTCCATGTGTATGAATCCCAAGTTTCGCCACGCAGAAAGATGGTTCTTCTTTCTTATCGTAGCCCTCTTGAAATGCTTTATCGCCTCGCGCGGACTGCCCGACCTGTACGAAACCATTCCCAATGTATTCTCTATGGAAGCATCATGCGGATCTATCTGTGCTGCCTTCTTCAACGCCTTCACTGCTGACTTATACTTCCCAGCTCGAAGGTTCACATCCCCAAGGATTTTCCAGGATTCAATGTTATCGGGTGCTAATTTCGTCGCAGCTTGCACCGACTTGATTGCTTCTTTCCACTTCTCCATCATGGAGAGCGCAATAGCGCGATGAATGAGAGCAGGCACAAGATTCGGGTCCAGTTGTAGAGCCTTGTCATAGCTACCGACAGCAGAATCGAACTTCCCCTCTTCAAGAGTTATGTCGCCCATTCGCATCCAGATGCGCCATTCTTTGGGGTTTTGTTTCACGAGAGCCTTGTAACAAGCCAGCTCCTCGTCGGTCCGCCCCAAGGCTCGGAGAGCAGAGGCTTTGTCATATAGAGCCATACCATTCTCCGGCTCTATCCTAAGTGCATGGTCAAGGGACTTCAGTGCCTCGTGTGCCTTGTCAGGGCCCAAAGCCAACAATACGCGGCCTCTGTTAACATGTGCCTCTGTCAGATCAGGATTCAAGCGAATGGCTCGATCAAGACTCCGAAGAGCTTCTCCGAATGACTCTATCTTTGCTAGAAGGACTCCCTTGCTGTTCCAAGCTGATGCGTCGTTTGGATTCGCCTCTAGATGTGCATCTATTGCTTGGAGGGACTCGTCAAACGAAGACATTGGAACCATGATACCTTCCAAGGGTGTGCAGAAAAAGGTTAAGCTGATGGCCAGGCTTCAACCCATAACGATAAAGGCGTAAAACTGACCTGCGCCAACCATGAAGCCAAGCCGGCTTGTGACAGGTTTCCTATTGTTTGTAGTCACACTTGCTGCAGTTGCACCCATATCAGTACAGCAAACCAATACATTGGAATGGGGTGTGGAAGTCGGAGAGGAGTTCACTTACGTACTGCAAAGGAAACTCGTTGCCGCCGAATGGGAGCAAAATATGAATAATCTGATTCCGTTTCTATCCTATCTTGACGAAGGGCAGAAGATATTCGCATCCGTAGATGAGCTCGGCGCGATACCAACGGAGGTTGACCCCAGCGACCTGCCCACATCTCGTTGGACCTTGGTCAGAGAGAACGATTCAAACACTATCTCCACCGGTATCAGTGGGTTTGCACTCCCGATTGGGGACTGGGATGTACTTGGTGAAGCATTCAATGTAACCGGAATTGCAGGAATGACCCTGATTGACACTAACGAGGAATGGGGAACAATCCTGTCAGGCCCCTTGGAGGGAGGCTCGGATTTTCAGGTCTACCATGAGCAGAGATACGAGAAGGAGAACGGCACCCAAGTATATCTGCGTTGGACAATCAGCTACGCAGGCAACAGAGTTGTTGATGTTGTCTTTGTCCAGTGGCACCCAGGCATGCCAACAATCCTTGCGGCAGAGCTGGAGATAACGACGATTCTTCTTGTTGGACTCGGAATTGCTATTGCTATCATAGTGGGAGTACTCGCTTACAAGAAAATCAAGAGTCGGAAGACCCTGATGCAGAAACTCGGCGAGTAGATTGGCTGTCAGTCAAATTGCGGTTCAGTAAAGCATTAAATGCATAGCTATCTTTGGTGAGGAATAATTCCGGTGATTGTCATGAAAACAGAGTCCGAAGAAATCAGGAGAGCAAAATGTAGAGGTGACGACAGCATCACTAGTTTCAGTGTGGGCGAGGAGTTCCGCTATAAGTTTCATCGACACGGGTCGGTTGGTGAAGATGCCACATT
>JAUWOA010000142.1 GCA_030612365.1 Candidatus Thorarchaeota archaeon | reverse complement strand
CAAAATCGATGCCCAGAATATCGGTCCAATGATGAGCATTAGAAGAGTCCTGATGAGATTGTGTTCGGCTATTATCAGGAATCTGCTGTCAGTCTGCGTCAGTACATAATGCTCCAGGACCGCTTCTAGGCCGTTTGGTGCAGCAATCTCAGCGAAGACGGAGTCAATAGTTAGGCCTACTAGAGCGGGGTCGAGGAAAATAGTCAATAGCCAAACACCAACAATCGAACAGACAAGCCCAAGGGCGAACAATTTAGCTGCGTCAATGACATCCTGACGCTGAACGTTGAGCAATGGTCCTGAGACCTCACCAGTCTGTTCCTTCCATTTCTTTCTATAGTCGAAGAAGTACAGGATGAAGAGTGCTGTGCAGACGTAAATTGGCAGGTTCACGATGAATTGTGCCGCAAGGCGCGCCAAGTACTGCCCCTCGCCAGGAATCATTATGATTGGACGTAATCTATAGAACTCGCTTCCGCCCAAGTTGGCTGGTGTCGAGGCTATATTGATCATGAAATCCATTCCGGGTAGCAAATACCAAGTTGCGACAGAAACTGTCAGCCCAGCGATAAGGGCGAAGAGCTCGCTACTGCCCCCGCGGCTCTTGACAAAGTAACCCAATATTCCGATAAGCAGCATGGAAGCGAATGGGATTGCTAACATCAACAGTGTCCACAGGGTGGGGGTTATCATCATGAAATTGTTGGCGGGACTATCCATGAGATTGTAGACATCATCGGCAACCTCCCCAGGATAGAGATAGAACTGAGTCATGGCCCCATGAAAGAATCGATCAGCCGAGTAACGCAATGTCACAGCCATGACGCCCCCAACGAATGCACATGTGACGAGAAAGCCCGTCACCAGCGCCGACACCACAGTCCTTGTTTTCCCACTGGATTCATCAGGGACAGATGTGCTGCTTCTGCGGTAGATCGTGTCGAACAGCTTCTTGTAGAGGACCACTGCGAAGTCTTCAGTAAGCGGAAGCAAGAGGATGGCGAAGAGAATCGGGGGGGCTGCAGAAATTAGCCCGGTGACATAGTAGTCCGTCATTAGATACAATCCGCTAACACCAGCAAAGTTGATGACGTTCCACATATCGTTTGCAATGACCCACAAAGTTAGCAGAATGTTTAGTCTGAAGAACCAGCCAAGCACGCCCTTCATCATCTCGCTGCCAATATCGCGGTCACCCAGCATCAGACCTGCCCCCTTGGCGATTCGATTTGAAGCAGGATAGCCAAAACGATAGATCCAAGTCAAGAATATCAGCACGCCCAATACATATGCATCTGGAGCCACAAATCCGGGGAGACCCAACCTACCGCGCAGATAATTCTCGAAAGAGCCTTGATATGCACTGATTGACGGCAGCAATGTAGCTAGACCGATGATCAGATAGTCTTTCCATCCCTCCTTCCAAGCTTTGGCCTGCACTTGGGGGTCAAGTGGTTGTGGTTCAACACCCTCAAACCGAATATTGTCCAATCGGTCTCTCAGTCCCGAGTAACCGTCACTCTTTGGCTCGCTCCCAGTTATCCGACCGATTAGGTTCTTGAACTTCATCTGTAAGGGTTCCTGCAGTGCAAGCTTGATGCCTAGTACGAGCATCCCGAAAAGCGCCGCTATAAACGAAACCATCACCCAAGTCAGGTATTCCTGAAGTGTGTACGCAACATGGAAGAGAAGATCGGTGAATGCTATCCAAGAGAGAAGTGCCATTGGAATGCTTGGGTCAAATCCACCTCCCACAGATGAGGTAGATATCAGTATGTGGAACAGAAAGAACGTGAATGTCTTAAGGTACATGAGGACTATGAAGGCCTCAATGAACTTATTCTTCCGACTTCCTAGGAACAGCAAATAAATGACTGTTACGATGAGGGGAGGCAGTAATTCAAAAATAACTGTGAGAAGAGTGAGCGCGACCATCTTTCAAGACTCCGTCAGCCCTTGGAATGCCTAGTTATCGTTTGCTCGTAAAAAAGGTTCGTTGGACAGACTGTTCATTCAGTTCCAAGGGAATGGTCCAGTACCCACCATACCATATCGCTTATAAGAAAGCACTTCACTATAGTGAAGTGTAGGTGGCTCCAGCACGTACAATGTGGTGAATTCTTATGGAGATTAGCAAGGAATTAGCAGACGCAATAAACGAACAAATCAATTTCGAGATGTATAGTGGCTATGTCTATTTATCAATGGCCACCTGGTTTGAGGAGCAGAATCTTGATGGCATGGCACATTGGATGAAGCTCCAAGCAATGGAAGAGTACGAGCACGCAATGAGGTTCTGGAAACACGTTACAGACCGTGGCGGCAAAGTCGTGCTCAAAGCAATCAAGGCCCCCAAGACGGAATGGGAATCAGCGTACGAAGCATGGGATGATGCCTACAACCATGAATTAACCGTTTCAAAGCTGATATTCGAGATTGGCGAGATTTCTGACAAGGAAGGCGACCGAGCAGCAGGTTCAATGCTCCAATGGTTCTATGATGAACAGATTGAGGAAGAGGAGCAGACCCAGAAGGTCCGAGATCTACTCAAAATTATTGGTGACTCCACAAACGCCCTATTCATGCTTGATGGCAGACTTGGGCGAAGAGGCACCTAGTCGTTCCTCTCAATCGCCTATTTCGCGGCCGGGGTATGCACTATCCCGGCTGCGATTCTTATTCTTTTAGTAAAGTTCGCGCACGGTTCTGTTGCATTCAACAAACAGCAGAGTACTTATGTCGCATACTCTGTAGCAGGGGCCGGTGCTGACCGCATATGCTACCTGATGACCTCATTACATTTGTCAATGATACGGTTTCCGGGATTCGAGCCCGGGACTATGTCAATGCCCTCTCAGAATTTCACCGAATACAGGCTAGTCCGGGAATACATGATGCAACTGTCTACCTCAAGCAGGAGATCAAGAAGGTTTCGGATGCAAAAGTAAAGATCTTCTCATATTCTGCGGATGGTGCATCCCCTATTGAAACATGGGACACCCCTTACGGATGGTTCCCGAAATCCGGAACTTTGGAACTTCTGGAGCCCGAGCAACGCACCCTCGCTGAGTTCGATGCTGAGCCAATCTCGCTCGTTGCTCATTCACGCTCTACTGACATGGAAGCGGACGTGGTCTTCGTCGGCAAGGGTTTGAGTTCTGAGGATTACAAGGGAAAGGATGTCAAGGGTAAAATCGTCTTGACTGAAGGTTTGGCCCGCATGGTTCATCGAGTGGCATGCATTGATGAGATGGCGGCGGGTGTTCTCACTTACGTTGCACCATCCGGCATTGATGAGATAGCGTCTCTAAGAAGATACGATGCAATCTGGCCCAGTTCTGAGGAAGGCGAGAAGGTGAAATTCGGATTCTCCTTGACCCAAGCAGACGGCGTGCAGATCAAGAAATGGCTCGAGGAAGGCAAGAAAGTTAGGGTGAAGGCGAAGGTTCAAGCAAAGCTGAAAAAAGGTACGTTAGAGGTCATCTCAGCACTTATTGAAGGAAAGGATACTTCCAGAGAATTTTGGCTTTTTGCACATGTGTGTCATCCTCATCCCGGTGCTAACGATAACGCGTCCGGAAGTGCAGCTCTCCTTGAAGCATTGCGATCTTTGGCCTTGCTTCTTCGCAAGGGTGTGATTGAAAAACCTGACATTTCAATCCGTTTCCTGTGGGGACCTGAGTGGTCAGGTACCATCAAGTTCATCCACCACGAGACGAATCTACTAAAACGGTGTCAAGCGATGCTCAACATGGACATGGTTGGTGCAGATCCAAGCAAGTCGGGTTCAATTTTCCACATGTACAGAACTCCATTCTCGCTCCCGAGTACATTCAACAATGTAGTTCGACACTGGCTATGTGAAGAGAGCAGCAGGAAGAGAAGGAGAGCATCCGGCGGCACCTTGTCACCGCTGCCATGGAGCTATAGCAAATTCTCAGCAGGGAGTGACCACTATATGTTCGTAGATGCAACAGTTGGCATTCCATCGGTAATGCTGAACCAGAGTCCAGACAAGTTCTATCATACATCCACAGACACAGCTGACAAGATCGACCCGGCGCAGATGGCCTATGCAACCCGAGTTGCAGTTCTCACTGCATTGACCTACCTGTATTCGGAGCACACGGTTGAAGAGGCGATTCTTGCTGAAGTTCGGAATGAAGCCATCGACATCATGCAAGCAGTTGGCACACAAGCTATTATCGAGCTAGCAACGTGCAAAGGAGACCCCGATAAAGTCTACCCGAGGGTTCTCAGGTGGCTGGGCATGGCGCTGGACCTAGGAAAGGCAACGTTAAACAAAGCGGCCACTGAATGGGCGCTCATCTCAGAACAAGACAGATTAAGAGAATCTTTGAAGACAAGCCTTGACATGGCATATACCTCAGAGATGATGATCGCCAGGAAAGCCTACGAAGGAGCTTGCGCTGAAGTCGGTCTTGAAGCAAAAGAAGAGCACAAGATTAACCTTGATACAGTAGGACTCGATGTTGAAGTCAAACGCAATTTCAAGTATCCACTAAGCCCATCCATGATGGCAGAAAAGCTGAAAGACAAGATGGACAAGTACATTAAACTGAAAGAGAAGGATCAACATCTGTACGTGCGCATTGACGAGATGCTAAACCTCTGCGTAGATTGGGCAAACCTCAACGAAATCTGGGACAAACTCTGTTTCCAGTTCGGTCATTCCGATTCTCAGATTCTCGTCAGCATCGTTGATGACTTGAAGGAGATGGGTGTGCTAGAAGTGAGGGAAGTGTAGGACCTGAAGGGGAGT
>JAUWOA010000151.1 GCA_030612365.1 Candidatus Thorarchaeota archaeon | reverse complement strand
ATCTGTCATTGATCAAACCTCTTTGATAGTTTTCCAAGTTTGTTCGAGAAAGCTCTCGAGTTGTGATGAGATGAGCGGATTGTCGACCCACCCACAAACTGATAGGTCTGGCATCGAAATCAGGGCTTCCTCGCCATCGACGACCAAGTTGATTGCGATAGTATCGTCCCTAATATGTTGCTGGATATCGAATCCATGAGTGGTGGACTTGGTGCCAAGGATAGCTCTGATGACAACTCTTCGTTCAGATGCTAGTTGAAGTGCCTCGATAATAGAATCTCCAAGTTCCGATAATCTCGGAGCAGCAATCATTATCCGATTTTTTGAATCGCTTAGCATCCTTAGCATCTTGGCATGGACTTCGCTCATTCCACGTATCGTATAGACAAGTGCCGGCACGACCCGACTAGGTTCTCGATTTCTCTGCAAGTGTTTAAGGTCAGCAATCAATTGATTGACTCTTGTAGAGAGAAGGTCCTTCAGGTGAGAAAGTGGAGCAAACCCATAGACTCTTGGTCGACCCCCACTGCTCACAACGATTCCCTTGCCAACAAGCCCATCAAGTATGGTGTAGAGATTGGCGTGATGGATCCTTGTGACTGAAGACAGTTCCGACACAGTTGCTGATTCCAATCTATTCAGCGCAATAATGACCTCCGCCTCATGTGCACCGAAACCTAGGTCTCGAAGGACCTCACTGACACGTGAAACGGTATTCTCCATGGTATGTCCACTCTGATGGCTCATCTCAGCCAATTGCTTTATGTGCAATTACTACTTATAATCCTTCTGACCGGCAAAGCCTGTGAGAAGCTCTTTGACGACGTCTCGTGCAGTAATGGAGGTTCGACCTGTAGTATCAACCATTGGATTTAGCTCTGCAATGTCTACGTACTTTACCTTACCAGTGGCAAAGCAATCTCGCAACAGCTGTGCAAGCTCAACCATATTGAGGCCTCCTGATTCCGGATGACTAACTCCAGGTGCAACACTTGGGTCCAGAACATCTAGATCGACTGAGATATAGATGGTGTCTACTTGCATTGCTATCTTGTTGATTGCTTTGGAGAAGGACCTTGGAGATTGAGATATGACTGCTCCGATTTTAGCTAGTTCTGCCTTCTGCTCAGGGAGAGCGGCCCTAAGGTCATGGGTTAACAAGTTAACCTTCTCAATCAAGCCGTCTGTGAGGATTCTCCTTAGTGTAGTTGCGTGTGAGTACGGATGGCCAGAGTAAGTAGGATAGAAATCAGCGTGGGCGTCGAGATAGACCAGTCCATAGGTCTTTGGCTTGCTGCGATTGAGACCCCTCAATATGGGATAGGTGATGAAGTGGTCACCGCCCATGAATAGCAAGTAACTATCTTGATCAGCTAGCTTGGCGGCAGCTTCAGTGATGTCGAGCATTGCTTGTTCAGGAAGTCTAAGTGAAACCTCGAGGTCTCCAATGTCCTCTAGAGTAATCCGCTCTGAAAGTGCTTTATCATTATTGGCAGATGATTGACCGATACTTAGTGGATAGCTATGTGACCGTTCACTATCTGTAGCTTTTCGAATGGCATCGGGACCAAAGCGAGTCCCCGGCATATAGCTTGATGTCAGATCATATGGTATTCCAAGCACGCCAACATCGGGGTTACCGGTTGTTGGCTGTGGAATTCCAAAAAAATCACGGGGCAATCGTAGGTATCCATTGAGTGAATCCTTAAGCGGCATCCGACATCACACTTGGTTTGTGACAGTCGTTCAAAGATAAAGCTGCTGAAGAATGAACTCCAAAGAACAAAGCTTGTTGTTGAAAAGAAAGAAAGGGGTTAACGACCCGCGACTAAAAACGCGTCGAGAGTCGTCAATCTATTTTAGACTTGGTACCCGCCGGAGCTTCCACCCTTCCGCATCTTATTGATGTTGAAGAGAGCACCCAAAGCGACAATGCCAAGGATTGCACCCGAAATTGGCATGCCATCCAAGATCATCTGAGATAGCAATTGAACAGGATCTGCAGCGACCTCATAGCCATCAGTTACTGTTTCCTTGGCGTACTCCCGAGCGTTGAACTCATAGGTGAGCTCAGCGTTGGGGAATGTGTACTTGCCTTCGTTCTTGAAAGTCACACTGTATGTGATTGACGCAGAAGCACCTCCGGCTAAGGAAGGTACGGTTTGGGTCGTAGTACCTGCAAGAGTAACTGTGCTGTATATTGCTTCAACGCCACCGTCAACGATTACGACGTTTTCTATTGGAACAGTGCCGTTGTTCGTCACAGTAACGGTGACGTCCACAGAACCACCAGGCACTGTGCTCCCAGGAGTAAAGGTTCTCGCAATCACGATATCTGGTGGGAAGTCATCGGATTCAAACTCAATGATGTAGTCTGACACAACCCCCAGTCCGCTAGCATTCCACATGATCATATTCGATTCGTTATCATGCATTGTTAAGCCTTCAACATCAGGACTAATGCCCGTGATGTTGGCGCTCTCAGGCAAGACACCCATAACAATCGAGATTCCGCCATCCATCGGGTTGAATGAACCAGTAGCACCGACTAGACTTCCTATGCTCAGATCAGTATCGCCATACGACACGATTTGCTCACCGATATATCCCACAGCAGCTACGACGATTGAACCATCAATCATATCGAACTGAGATGGGAAGAAGGAATCAGCAGCCAATGAAAAGCCGCCACCCATGGTATCGTTAAAGAGATCAACTAGGTCGCCCATGTCGGGGATGGCCAGAAGGCCCGCAGCTGCGCCACGCTCTGCAAGGAAGATATCCGAGTCAATGTTACCTAGAATGCCTGAATTGTCAAGCCCGCCAAGTACAGCATTGAGAGCATCAGCAAATGGGTTTGTGACCTGATACATGAAGACATCAAGTGCTTCGAAGGGGAATTCTACTTCGAATCCTTCTCCGAAGAAGTCCTCATCAATGCGAAGGTGAATGATATCTGCAAAGCTGAAACCAAATACAGCAGGATTTGCTAGGTTCGCAAGGACTTGGCCCATTTTGCCTATTGCCACTGCCTCATCGAGGTTGTAGTACGCAGCTATCAACAGGCTGAAATCGGAACCGAGGAGGTCCAAGATGGCGTCAGGAGTGAAGCCTTCATCAAACTGAGAAAGCATGAAACCTGGCTCTCCACCACCCATGAAGTCTTCCCCGATCAGGCTGAAAATGTAGTCCAAGAGTTCACCACGCGTTGCTATCACAGCAAGTGCGAGACAATTGTCGTACATTTCTGCTTCGAGGTCAAGCGCATCTACAGGAGACCCTAGCTGTGCGTAGATTACAGCAGGAGCTCCGTTCTCGTCTATGTTCGTGACGAGAATCTCCGCTCCCTCCGTCAGGAGAATTTCGAGGATTTCCTCTGGGGGACCATCTTGAGCCATGACCGGATATGCTGAGGCCGCCATGGGCAGTATCAGGAATGCAAACAACAGGAATGCTATTGCGTATTTCTTATCGACGTGCATTTAAAATTCCTCCTTCGGTCTGAGGACCGCGCCAACAATACCCCCGATTATGGCGATTATCAATGGTGAAATAACGTAGACCGCGACTGACATAGCGAGACCGACGAAATCAGGTCCGCTGCCACCACCGGACATACTGGCGATTAGCCCAGGCAAATCGCTGATGAACGACTGAACTAAAGGAATTGACAGAACATCAGCAAGAGATGTCCCCGGTGGTATGGGTGGCATAGACATGACGATTGTTCCGTCCATGATTGGCATCAGAAGTTGAATCATGCAGAATGCGCCTATGGCAATGCAGCTGAACCAAGTCAAGAACGCGATTAGTATGCCTCCCTTCTTGGTTCCTGACATTACTCCTCCCACCAAACCTGCGATGATCCAGATTGCAACCATGAGAAGATTTCCCAAGGGGTTCACGATCAAGATGTTAACCATCACAAAGGTTGGCCGTACATAATTGCCCATGATAGGTGCGAGCCATTCGACTAGGGTGACATATCCCGTGGGCAACAGAAACCAGCCGGCGGCAAGAACAACGATAAGGCTTGCCAACCAGCCAAAGTATTTACTTCCAAACGTGCTAATAATAAAGACCTCCACTAGTGGATTGTTGAGTTCTCACCAAGTTTCTTTAAGTTATGCTATTAACACTTTGCTGCTCATATCGGGAACGAAAAGTCGAAAGGTTCCGATGTTGAGAAATGGTTACTACACTGTTTAGGATTGGAAAATGTCGATTAATCGTTCGACTCCGAACGAACATTCGCATCTCCAGAAGAAATT
>JAUWOA010000129.1 GCA_030612365.1 Candidatus Thorarchaeota archaeon | reverse complement strand
GAAGAACTTCTCAGCACCAAGGTCCGCGCCGAACCCAGCTTCTATCACGACATAGTCAAACAACCTCAGGGCGATGTCTGTCGCGATTATGGAGCTCGTGCCAGTAGCAATGTTTGCGAATGGTCCTATATGGATGATTGCCGGTGTTTCCTCGCACGTCTGCACAAGATTAGGCTTGAGTGCATCACGAAGCAGTACAGCCATTGCGCCTTCCGCCTGAAGGTCTCGAGCGTGCAGCTCCTTCAGTCTCTGATCTCTTCCAATGAGAATGTTGCCTAATCGTGTTTTCAAGTCAGGGTAATCTTTGGCAAGAGCCATGATTGCCATTATTTCAGAAGCTGCAGTGATGATGAACCTCTCCTCACGCGGAAGTCCGTCAAACCGCCCGCCTAGCCCAATGATGACTCTCCTGAGAGCTCGATCATTCATGTCAACAGTGCGTGGCCAATAGATCCTCCTGATATCCAGTTCTGGCTGGTGGTCATAATGCGCGTAATTATCAATCATGGCTGAGAGAAGGTTGTGCGCAGCAGATATCGCAGGGAAGTCAGAGGTGAATAGGAGGTTTATTCGCTCGAATGGAAGAACTCGAGACATCCCGCCACCAGCGGCGCCTCCCTTCACACCAAAAACTGGACCGAGGGAAGGCTCTCTCAGAGCCACAACTGCATGGTGCCCCATCGCATTGAGGGCCATCGATAAACCAATCGAGTTTGTAGTTTTTCCCTCACCTGCAGGGGTTGGATTGGTTGCAGTCACAAGGATGAGTTTTCCTTTTCGCTCACCCAGATTCTTCCTGATGTTAAGATCAATCTTGGCTATGTACTTGCCATAGTGCTCCAAGAATTCTGCTGGTATACCAGCTCGTTCTGCTACTTCTGTTATTGGAATCATCCGCCTACACCTACGACTCTATGAGAAGAGTACATCATAACAATTTCGTATCTCCAGATAAAACAAGCTCTAGAGGATGCTCAAACATGTTCGCAAGTCTGTCTATCATTGTCTTTATTTGTTGGACGGGGAATCGATGCAATAATAGAATCAATTGCGCAGGAGCCCACTGATAATGAAGGAACTGCAGAATCAGGTTGAACATTTCATCCAACAACACGAATTGCAGACCACTGCCGAGTGCTTTGCTCTGGACATTGTATCCGAGATAGGAGAAGTAGCGAAGGAGATACTACGCGCATCCAACTATGGAAGAAAGACCCCGGAATCCAGAAATAAGGTGGCTTCAGAGCTTGGAGACCTGCTCTACTCCCTGATAGCGCTGGCGAACCATCTTGAAGTGGATCTTGAGAATCAACTACACAAGACGCTCGATAAGTACAGAAGGCGCATAGCACAAGGTGGGACACCTGACTCAACCAATGAGTGAGGAAAAGAACCTTCCAAAGTGAAATAAGCAGGATATCACAACGAAGAATGGGACTGATTAGGATGGACAGACTGCCACTTGAAGCAATGCCGGACGCGTTGCCTGATGCAATCGAGATGGAAAAATACGTCATAACCACTTACTACGTTGGTCTGCCGCCGATGATTGACGTGAGAGAGGTGGCTTATGCTGCCGCTGTTGAGCAGAGCACGGGAACTTGGACTTTGGTTCCAGGCGAAACTGTGGCTGTGCGTAAGAGGCATGTGGCCAAGGTCATCGGAATCTATGAAGTCCCTGCATACGAGTACAGCTATCCTAGGGATGCCGAGCGCCGACAGTACATCATTCAGGTTGCATACCCGTGGGAGAACTTCGGGCAGCAGATACCAATGCTCCTCTCCACGGTTGTCGGGAACATCTCACTAGGTGGTAGAATCAAAGTCCTTGACATGCGGTTTCCGAAGAGCTGGCTCAAGGGTTTCAAGGGGCCCAAATTTGGAATAAAGGGGCTCAGGAAATTGCTTGGTGTGAAGAAGAGACCGCTTCTGAACAACATGATCAAACCATGTGTGTACACGGATGCTAAGATGGGAGCGGAGTTGTGCTACAAAGCCGCTGTTGGTGGCGCAGACATCATCAAGGATGACGAGCTACTCGCGAACCCCCACTTTAACACAATCGAAGAGAGAATTCCACTCTTCATGGAGGCTCTTGACCGAGCTGATTCAGAGAAGGGAGAGAAAACTCTCTTTACTGTGAATATCACCGATTCTGTCCCAAAACTGTTTGAGAACGCAGACAGAGCAATGGAACTTGGTGCGAACGCCCTGATGATCAACTTCATGGCCGTAGGATATTCGGCGTTTCGCCACGTTTGTGAAGACCCATCAATCAAAGTTCCAGTCCTAGCACACATGGACATAGCAGGCGCAATGTCGTACTCGCCAATCACAGGGATCGCAACCAACCTCGTTATTGGGAAGCTTCCACGCATCTGTGGATCTGATATCACGGTATTCCCAGCACCCTATGGCAAAGCGCCCATCCTGAAAGAGCGATTCCTCGCTATGGCACATGATATGATTATGCCACTACATAATATCGAGCAGACCGCCCCAATGCCCAGCGGAGGCATATCGCAAGGAATGGTAGAAGAGGTGGTTGATGACCTTGGGCGGGACATCGTGATAGGGTCTGGCGGCGCGATTCACGCTCATCCTGACGGTTCAACTGCAGGTGCTATCGCATTCAGACAAGCAATAGAAGCCAAGATGCAGGGGATTCCAGTCAGCAGATATGCCAAGGAACATGAGGAACTCAAGCAAGCAATGGAGTCCTGGGGCAGCGGCAGAACAGGCTTTGACCTTTGATATCAGCGCCTTGAACGAGCACGCTTAATAGCTCTAAAGCACCTTATATCGGAACATGAAGTGGGTTGAGTTCGTTGGAGAGGGAGTCATCGATTGGCTCTTGGAATCTTCTGATCCAAGCATCCGTTTCTGGGCATTGCAACATCTCAAGGACAAGGATATGGGCCATCCAGACGTAGTTATAGCTCAGAAGGCCATTATGAAATCGTCCTGTGTGAAGACAATTCTAGGTGCACAGAAATCAGAAGGCCACTGGGGTAATCCAGACAATATGTACGAACCCAAGTACATTGCCCACACTCACAACCTTTTGATTCTGGCTGAATTGGGAGCCAAGAGAAGCGCAGCCATTGAGCGTGGCCTTGAGTCCATCTTTGGATTTCAAAGGGATTCTGGACACTTCCTGATCGAGATGCCGAAGACCGAGAGGGGCCGAGCTAGTATTGTGAAAGATGGATGCTGTCTCGATGGCAACATTCTCTACTTCATGAACCATTTCGGCTACCATGAAGACCCCAGAGTGAAACGGCTGATTGAGTTCCAGATTGAATACCATTCTGATGATGTTGGAGGCTGGAAGTGCAGAGCCTATCCTATTGACAGATCAAGAGTGTTCCCAGAGAACTGCTACATGGGTGGAGTCAAGCTTCTCAGGGGACTTGCTTCGATCCCAGGGAAGAAACGGTCGAAGAGGATTAGAGAGATTATTGACCAAGAGGTAGAGATAGTCCTGGAGAATAGAATCTACAAGTATCTGCGTGCGCCAGATGGAAGCCGCAAGGACAAAGCAGGATGGAAGAGGTTCGGATTCCCCATGTTCTACCAGTCGGATGCCCTTGAGGTTCTTGATCTACTGACTGGTCTTGGAGTCCATGACGAGAGAATGCAGGACGCAATCGACCTGGTAATTGCGAATCGTCCAGCGGATGGCAAGTGGCTTCTCAAGGATAGCTTCAATGGCAAGATGCTGTGTGATATCGAGGTCAAGCATAAGCCATCAAAGTGGATTACTCTGCGTGCACTAAGGATTTTACGAAGATACTATGGTGAGTAGACCGGCATTAGCTTGCTCTACTGTTATGCATTCAGCCGCTTGTAGATCTGTTCATTGCTCTTGTATAGCTGAAGAAACTCAGCAAAGAGTTCATCATAGAGTGCCCTGTTATCGGGATTTGGATGGAACTCATTTGAAAACTGGACCAAATGACAAATTTCGTCGAAAGTGCAGTACCCCAAGCCCACAGATGCAATGAGTGCGGCCCCTCTCGCATTTGCGTATATCGGGTCCTTGACCTGTCGAATGGTCCTGTTCAGGACATCTGCATATATCTGGCACCAGATGTCGGACTGTGCTCCACCCCCGATGATATTCAGTGGATCCATCTTCCTCTTGATGAACTTCTCAACAAGCTGTAGCAGCCATCGACTATTGTAAGCAACGCCCTCGAACACTGCTCGGATCATGTTCGGTTGGTCCACAGGCAGAGAAAGATTATGGAATCCTCCTCGCACTGTGTGATTCTCCACAGGAGTTCGCTCACCGTACAACCATGGAGTAAAGATTAGCTTGTTACTTCCCGGGGGTACACCCTCCACTATCTTATCGAATTCCCTGTAGACCTCTGGATTGCCATAGCGTGCCTTATCGTCGGTGTGGAAGATGTTGTCTCTTAGGAATGTCAGACATGCCCCCGCAGACTCTTGCTCATTGACAACAAAGTATCTGCCGGGAATCGCGGAGGGAATTGAAGCCATGTTGTGGGATATGTCCGTCTTCTTGAAAGGTACATGGCAGAGGATCCAGCTACTGGTGCCAATGTAGATGTGGCCCTCGTAGTCCCTGACTGCCCCCGAGCCAATCATAGCAGAGTGAAGGTCAGGAGACCCGGTGACGACCTGTACATTTCGATTGATTCCAATCAGATCCGCGACTTCCTCAGACACAACTCCAAGCACATCAATGGAACTCTGTAATGGGGGCAATTTGTCTTGATCTATACGTAATTTCTTGATGAGCGCTTTATCGTAATGTACATTCCAGATGTCCTGGGTATTCGCCAGCCAGTGAAGCATGATAGAGTCATAGGAGGCTGCGAATTTCCCAGTGAACTTCAGGTTCAAGAAATCCTTTGGCTCCAGGAACATGTGCGTTTTTTCATAGATCTCCGGGCGCTCGTGCTTCAAGAATAGAATGTGCGCGATTGGGTCCTTTCCGGCGTTTGCAGGAATCCCCCCAGTCTTGCGAATCCATTTGAGAACGTTCAAGATGCCGTATCCTTGGATGTTCACAACCCCTCGCAGGTACTTGGCGATGTATGGAGCTCCTCGAGAGTCCATCCAGATTATCGCATTCATGAGATGATTGCCTTTCGCGTCGACAGCCACCGTACCGGACCATTGACTCGAGTTGCAGACTGCAACAATGTCATCGACAGGAACAAGATTCTTGGCAATAATCCTTTGGGCACAGGTGATAAGAGCCGCCCACCACTCATCTGGGTCCTGTTCTGCACCACCACCATCCAAGAGGTACACCGGCGTTTCTTCCGTTTCAAAGGTGAGAATGTCGCCACTCATGTTTGCGAGGGCGACCTTCATGGCTGAAGTGCCATGGTCCACCGCTAGGACATACTTCCTCTCTCGTTCATCGACTGTCATTGCCTACCCCTTCATCACCAGTAG
>JAUWOA010000057.1 GCA_030612365.1 Candidatus Thorarchaeota archaeon | reverse complement strand
TTGCCGGTGGAATCAATCAAGCTGAGGCGTTTGATGTAGAAACCTAGGCGACCTTTTCGTCAGCCTGTGCACTCGACGTTGTACGCGAGGTCAAGCCTAGGACGTCGGCTGCCAGTCTCTAGTATCTCAGACATGACCGATCACTTGTTCCTATGCATTATCACCTTGGTTTTGGCCTTGATATAAAGCTGGTCAGGCATGTGTACAGACTTCAAGAGGTCGCAAAGTTGATAAAGCACATTCAGAAATCGACGCCCGATTAGGTGAGATTTCCCTATGACCACTCTTACTGTCGACCAGCTCGACAAATGGTATCGAAAGCGCTTGGCAACACAGTCGAAGGATTTCATCAAGCGCGCTGAGAAAAGTCATAAGAACGTAAGCCAGACTCTCAAGGATGTTGGGGTGATTGCAGGGGATCTGGAAGACAGTGCAAAAGACGACTCTGAAACCATTGGGATTGCCACCCGTTTTGCAATGAAACTGGATGGAATTGTCAAGAGCTTCAATGTTAAGCATGATATCACGTACGAGAGCACTGAGGCCATGCAAGAGGAGATTCAGCGCTTTATCCAGGAGTTGTGGGGTGCTGGTGCTCGCTGGATACGCAGGATGGATAAGAGACACAAAAATATGATCAAAATGCTTGACACCTACATGAAGGAGCTTTCCAAGGAGATGAAGGCCCTTGGTAAGTTGCTTTACGAATTCAGCTGGGTCAAGGACTTGGAACGCATTGGCGGTCGAATCCAGACATTGAGCGAATTGACCTACAGCGCCGAGGGGTTCGAGGAGCAGATTCGTCAGATTCAGCTCAAGATTGACACGGCCACGAAAGAGCATTCAGCTGCTACGCAGGCTTACAATGAGTTCACTAAAACATCTAATGTCGCAGAGCTGCTCTCACTAGACGAAGAATCGGAGCACATCGCTGCGCTGCTCCGGATGAAACTCAGTCCTCTGAAAAAGCAAGTCAAAAAGTTCATGCAGCGTGATACCGGTGTTAGGGTGTCCCCTTCCGGTCAGAGGGCGTTGACAGAATACTTCGAGGATCCTTTGACTGCAATAATCGCGGAGCCTGAAGGCACTCCTGGCTTAGTCGAGGGTCTAGGAGGCCTGCAGAAAGCTCTTGACACTGGCAAGCTGAAACTTAAGGATCGGTTAGCACGTCGTGCTTCTGAGGAGATTGAAGCGATAAAGAATGGTTCCATAAGCAGTCTACAACTGCAAGCAAAAGAACTGGACGAGAAGCGTCGAACTTTCGCAGGGTCAGATGTTTACAAGAAAAGCGCCGTTCTCGCAGAACGTTTGAATGAAGCTTCAAGGAACTTGGAATATCATACGAATGACCTTCTAAAGGTTGGAGATGACATTAGGAAACAGATAGCTCGGGTTGAGGAGTTCAAAACACGCATTGAATCCGAGATACTGGAATTCTTTGAAGAAACAATCACAATTAAAATCGATAAGCTGGGTTTGGAGCCATTAATGGCACGTTGCGTCACTAACTGACTTGAGGTGCGCCGCCTTGCGGGTTCTTGTAACATCGGAAAAAGATATCGCCAGCCAAACGATTCGGAACGTTCTGATAGAAGAACACGGGTTCCTGGAAACCGGAGATACATTCGAGGGCAATCCAATTCTATCATCAGACGAATCGACCTTGCTGATTACCTCCACTCGCGACATGATTTTCTGTAACCATCTGGAGTCGCACTTTAATGCCGAAGTGTTCATCTTCTGTTCGCGCCACAGGGCTGAGTCCGGACAACCCGCCTTGCTGGTCCATAGTACAGGCAACCTAGGTCAAGAAGCGCTCTTTGGTGGTAATCCCCAACAGCTCTCCGTATCAACAGCATCTTTGGTAGCAGTTGCTCTGAAACGGCTTCACAAAGAACAAGCAGATCGCAGACTGGAGGCCTTCGATGTCACAATGGAAGTCACACACCATGGGCCCACCACAATGAATACCCCCTTGTTGTTTATCGAATTGGGCAGCGATGAAGCCCACTGGCGACACGAGGAAGGTGCGCGTGCAGTTGCTGCGGCGGCACTCGACTGCGCAAGAGCGCCGTTTGCAGAAGACGCAGTCATTGGGTTTGGGGGTACACACTACGCCAGCAAGTTCAACAAATTGGTTCTGGAGCGCGATTTGCATGTTGGTCATATGGCCCCAAAGTACGCAATACCCGGTCTAACTCGCGATGTTGTTCTTCAGATGATGAACAGATCGCACGAAACCGTGAAGACCGCCATTATCGATTGGAAAGGCACAAACGCTGAACAAAAGGCGCACCTCCTCCCGATGCTTGAAAGTCTTGGTCTGGATGTTGTGCGAGCAAAGCGCGCATAAGCTTCCATTTCTCACACACTCATGGTTCTCAACGATTCTTATCACCCCCCACAATGTTGTTTTGCATTTTCGTAATCTTCTCCCGAAAGCCTAAATACCGGACTCGCATCTCAAACAGCACATACGCGTTTAGGTAGGAACACTATGCCCACAGAAAAAGACACAACAGCTAACGAGCTTGGGGAAAAAGTTGACAAACTGGCAGAGAGTCTAGATACGATTGTCAACGAGCTAAAGGTGCTTTCTTCTATCAAGAACATGGCCAAGAAGATAGGCGCGCTCGAAGCAGAAGTCAAGGATATTAAGACTGCAATAGCTCCAGTGTCCAAGATTGATGATTTGCTCGCTTCAGTCAATGGCATCGACAAGAATGTGGTAAGGATCGTCGAGTCAAGGGAATACGAGGTCGTTCTGAAAAAAATAGATGATCTACTGGTATCCTCTCAAGACTTGGATGCGGGACTAGCGTCGATTAAGGACTCTAAGGCCTTGGGTGAGCTTGGAAAGAAGGTTGAGGCAGTGTCAAGCTCGGTGTCAGACATTAGCAAGAACATCGAACGGACTCGCGCAGGGCGCAGTCTCGAAACACTGGAGAAAAAGATTGACGATCTTCAGCAGTATGTCGCTGGTCTCTCATCCTTGGAAAGCAGCATTCAAGACCTCTCCGGGACATTTGATGAAACCCGTGAGATAGTCAGCATTATTGTGCGACAGTTGGATGACATTGAGCGAAAATACAACAAGTCAGTTGAAGAGATCAACAAGGTTGTTGAAGATGTTTCACAGGTGACCCGTGCGGTCACTGAATCTCCATCTGCAACCAAGACCACTAAGAAAACCTCGAAGGCTACTAAGCGCAAGGAAGTTGAAAAGAAGACTCCGCCTGCGGTTGAAGAGGTAGTGCTCCCTAGCACAATTGATGGTATTATGAAGCAGCTTCTGGATAAGGTGTCCCCTGCAACTGAGGCTGTTGAGATGGCTGACGCATTGGAAATCGTTCGGGACCAGCTGACCACTATGATTAGTGGCGGTACCCCTGTTTTGTTCCAGTTCGGCAAGAGAGCGAGGGAGCTCAAATCGTACCCACCAACCGCACCTTTGAACGAGAACGACATTGCACGACTCAATAGTGAAATCCGCACCTGGACGACTAAGCTAAAGGAAGTAACCAGGTAGGATTAGGCCTCTCTCTGTTCTGTGTGGAATCAAATGTTTTCACCATGTTCCTAATACTCGCAATTACACGTATGAACCGCTCTATCCAAGTTGGCCACGGCCATAACTTTATTTCATTGAAAGCACAGTTGCGCAATTGAATCTCGCTCGCGACTGTTTGGGTCGTTAACGAGCGTTGACCATCTTGGTCATAGTACTACTGGGCTATCTTGAAGCAGCGGGTTGAAATCTAAAATGAAACTGAAGAAGCATAACACGACCTTCGCCAATAAAATGGACTTGTTGGATGTGACAGCTGATAATCAGCTAGCGAAAGAGCTGATGGAATTGCACGAAACCAAGTGTCGTGAGTGTCAAGAGGATCGATTAAGCTGCACAGTGCGTCCTTCCTGCAAAGATAGGAACTTCCTGAACATGTTGATTGAACTGGGTATCGAACCGGAGGACCTCCCAAGTTTCTGCTACAGCCAGTATCTCAATCATATCCAGAGGTTCATTACGGAGCAGAAGGGGCGTCGAATGATTGACCGCAGGCTTCCAATCAAAGATTTCCTCTCAGCACTGCGTGTGAGTTCGATAAGACACTTCACAACGAAGTTCAAGAGGATTTGGTCCAAGTCGGCCTCAATTCATAGAAAGAATGCCCAGCTTGTTGCCGGTGACGGTCTGCTTTTCCACTTTGATTTTGCTCGCGGAATAGTCATAATGAACCCCGTGCATGTAAAGATCAATAGCCTTGAAGTGTTCAAACTCTATGCAGACTTGTTCTCGAAGTACTACGACCTGAAGTCAGAGATTGAGGATGTAACTCTGAACTGGTGGATACTTAGCATCGCGGTTGATGTTGAGGGCACTGTTGAGAGTATAACGCCTGTAAAAAGCAAACTCTCTGGCTGTTTTGATGCTCTCAATGTAGAAGTATCCGAGAATGTCGTAAACATTCATGCTGAGGTCATTATCGATGAGAATCGGAAACCTCTCTTTGTGGATGATATTGAGAAGGCTTTCACTGTGAGCTCCAAGCTGAGGTCGGGCGAGATAAGTAATTAGGTAGTACAGTCCAGATTGTGAGTCTTGGACTGTCATTGGATGGGATGCAATTTGACTGAGAATGCAGTTATAAAATATATGCCTGTTTTGAAGGCGAATCTAGGTCTATCAGACCTTGAAGCCAAGGTTATGCTGCCCATTTACTTGGGTGGGAACATGACACCTGGCGCCGTCGCCATGATTTCGGGTGAGAAACTTCCCAGAGTGAATCGCACTCTGAGTAGACTAGAAGATAAGGGATTTGTCGTTAAGGTTGAGGGTGTAGTGCCAATTTTCAGACCAGTTCCCGCAGTACTCTCCATGACTGGTGAGCTCAACTCTATGGTTGAGAATATCGAGGGATTGGCGCGTGCCTCTCTCAGTGCGTTGGAAAATCAAGTGCAACAAACTGAGGAGTCGGCCGCTGGGATTAGGGACACACAAAGTGCCGCAAGTGAGCGCACAATGACAATCCTAGAGGATTACGAAAATAAAATGCTTCAAACCGTGCTGAGTCAGGTAGAGCTAGTCGTCGATACTGCGACCAATGCCTTGACTGGGTACTCGCAGAAAATCGAAGAAGCAGTTGCAGGACTGGACACGAGTCTGGATGACTCTCTAGGGACAAAGCTGATGGGCCTTCAAACTGAACTAGATAAGAGTCAGAATCAACTTAAGACGGACCTCAAGGTGATATCCCGCGACTTTGACAAGGGTGTCAAACGGGAACGCGCACCCTCACTAACTGCATTATCAGATTTCGACAAGAAAGTTAAAGCGCTCATCAAGAAATCAAAGAACGCGGTTTCCACTGCACTCACAGACTCAGAAAAGGCAATTCAGAGTGTATCCCTTGATGTGTCCCAGAAGACAAGCTCACAGGTTCTTGGCACCATAGATGCGACTCTCATAAATCTCGGTTCTTCAGCAGATTCCTTGACGGCATCTCTCGATCAGTTGGACAAAGACCTCAGTCAAGCATCAAGAGTCGCTCATAACTCACTCACCTCTCTGATAAGTCAAACAAGATTGATGTCGAACGAGCAGGCGGATTTGGCTCGCACAAAAATTCTCGATGCATTCAAGGTTACCGAATCTGCTACTGATGCCATAGACTCCTGGAAAACTGATGTCAGAGGAATCATGGATGTTTCATCCCAGTCCATGACTGCGCAGTTCGAACAGGCGGTATCGACAGAGCGAAACTACCTAGACGCAAACAAGAGCACGCTTGTAGCCTATCTTGACAAGATTCGAACCATTGTTAGTGAGGAGTATGGCACACTTCAGAGCTTGGCAGTGGCAATTGACAGCGAGTTCGCCAAGCATCTCGACGACACCAAGATATCGATGATGGGCTTATTCCGCGGCGAGCTCGAGACTGATGAAACAAACCTTGAAGCCGCAACAGAGAAGCTACGCGATGACTTGAATCGATGGTCAGCCAAAACGGGACGATCAGTTGGAAAAAAAGCGTCGAAGGCTAGCAAAGATGTGGTCGAGATTTTTGACGGCAAACTTGCTGAAGTGGACACCATGACCGAGAAAATGTTCAACGAGGTCAAGTCCTCGCTCGGTGCTGTCACTGCAACAGCGGGCACTAAGAACGAAACAATTCTTACTGCTATTGATAAAAGCGCACACAAATTCGAGAAAGATGTTGATGCTAAACTTGGGAGTGTCACCACACGTTTCTCCTCGACAGCTGACAAGTACGTCACTGGAGCGGGAGTGCTCTATGAAACTCTGAATACAAGATTCGACAACCGAGTCAGTCAGTCGGTCAAGTCCTTGAGTTCGAGCGTAGAGCGAGCGCGACAAGAGATTGACGCCATGATGGACGACCAGATGACCAGAATCGATTTCCATGCCTCTGAGATTCGAAAGGAGTTCCACATGCAGGTTGAGGATATCTCAAAGCAGTTCATTAACATGACTCAAGGATTGGAAGCTGCTTTTGGAGGCCTTGTGGCGAGTCAGATAGTCGAAACTCGCGATTTCATTGCATCCACACACACTGAGTTCAACGCAGCTCTGAATGCTGAGATGAATACTCTTCGAGATGATTCTGAGAAGCTCCAAGTCGGGTATTCCTCAGAGATGACACAACGCATAGAAAATCTCCGAGATTCGGCGAGTGCAATGCGCAAGACCCTAGAAGAGATTACCAATGAGAAACGACTGGAGATGTCCTCTTCCATAGCGAGCACGCTAGCTCAGCTTGAAAGCGCAACAAATGAAATACAGGAATCGCTCGAGCGCCTCGAAACAGATACCGTTAAAGAAATTAATGATGACTTAGCGGAGTTCTCTGAGGAATTCACAGAAGCTCTTACGACCGCCAAGATGAACCTAACTGATCAGCTTTCAAATCTCAGTGAAGCAACCACAACCGACCTGGATCGGGGAACAAAGCTTGTCAGGGACATAGCGGACTCTTACTTCACAGAGCACATAGATTTCCATCAAAGGCTTATCGCAAGCACAAGCAAAAAATTCGACTCACTATCAACAGCCATAACCACGGGATCCTCCCGCAAGGTTGAGGCGTTTCAAGCCAATCTTGTGAAGTCTGAAAAGGCTGGATTACGTGGAAGGAATGCTGTAAAGACCGAGATAGCAGAAGCGATAGAGAGCCATAGGACAGAAGCCAGTCAGGCGTTTGAAGGGGCTGCTGCGAGGGTTGATTCGGGTCTATCGAACATAGCTGATTCCGTTACAATACTTGGCGACAGCCTCAACAGCGACTTGATGTCGGTTCAGCAGCAAATCGCCCGGGCAGCCAACGATGCCGCGAAGACTCTCGCGGACAAGAATCGCGGAAATCTAGAAACACTCGAAGAAACGGGAGTTTCGCTCTTCCAGAAGGCGGAGGATGCTTTCCGGGAACACGCCACAACCTTTGGCAACACAAGTGCTGCCGCACTAAAACAAGGTGAGGATAGCATGTCCGACCTACCAGAGATCATTTCAGATATCGTGGATGGCTGTCTCAAGCAAGCAGTAAGTGACGCATCGAAGGATTTTGGCAAGGTTACGGGCAATCTAACTGGATCTTTCTCAGAGTGTGAACGGTCTGCTGAATCAGCAGCCACTGAATTCAAGGAATTCGTGGAGCGGGTGTCAATGAATGTGACAAAAGTTCGTGACTCTGCCTTTGAGAATGCCCAACAGAGTGTGGTCTTGGCCAATCAACATGCATCTAGGAAATTCGAGTCGATTGGTCTGGACCTAAGAGCGCGTTTCAGTACTGAAACGCATGCACTGATTGAAGATGTGCGAAATGATTCTGCAGCAAAAACGCTACAGATCACCAATGCAGGGGCAAATGCAACCAATGCAGCTGAAGAAACAACAGCGGTCCTACTACAGTCGCGCAGCGAGGCGTTCAACAAGTTGGCTACATCCACCGACAAGACATTGACTCGCTGGTCGAGCAACGAAAAGAAACAAGCAACATCTTTGCATCAACAAGTGGACGAAACAGCAACAGGTTTGAGAGAATCTGTCAAGAAGACCGTGGAAACTATGGACGCAGTTCGCAAAGCTGGTGAAGGCTTATTGAAGGTTTCAGCTGAGAAGACTTGGTATTTGACAGGCGAGGATGAAACATGTGCTTACATCATGGACATGGTGCAGAGGGCTGAGGAATCTGTGGTCGTATCCGTTCTGAGCGCAGAGTGCTTAGATCTGAAGAAACTCAGTAGGATAAAAACGCCAACGCGAAGAGTACTTATCGTACCCCATGAAGACGAACCAGAATCAGCGCTTGAGGATTTGCACGGCTGGCGAATCTGGCACGTGAAGACACCCATGTTCTTTGCGATAGCGGATGACAGTGAAATTTTTCTAGGCGGAGCGGAAGAGTCTGATTTCCCGCTTGGCGTTGTATCCACGGACGAAGCGTACTTGCGCCTCTATCACGATGTTATAGGCCCCCAGCTCATACGTAGTCGAGTACAATAGTCACAGTGTGATGGAGTAGATGATGGCATCTTCATCATCGTAGTAGTTGGGTACTCTGCCCAACTCCTCCATTCCCATCCTCTCATAGAACCGGTGCGCAGCCAAGTTACCCTCACGCACCTCAAGGGCGGCTGTTTTGATTCCTCTTTCAACCAACGAGTCAAATACATGTTGGAGTAAGCTCCTGCCGAAGCCCCTTCTCTGCAGATTTTTCCCAACGGCAATATTCAGCACTCTACCTTCGGAAGTATCTGGGCAATCCTCCCAGATGATGTATCCCGCAACACTGCCGTTATTCTCGATGACTTGCATGGATACTTGTTTTCCTCTGCTTAGAGTGATACATCCCTCCGAACTGGCCAGCGTGACAAAGACATCCATGTCCCAAGGACTAGGGAAGCAACTGTCTTCAATAGCTTTCACTGCGATTACGTCGTCAATTCGCACAGGTCTTGTTCTGTCTGGCATCTGCCTCTCTCCTGACGGTCCTGCTAGTCCTCGTTCTTGGAGCTCCTGTGCAATCCATCAATGGGTCTACCACAACTGGGACAGAATGACGCTCGTGATGGCAGTGGGCTCTCACAAATATCGCATAGCGAGTCTACTCTGAGATAACGAGTGTGTAGGTGTGTACCGTCTTCGAATCCTCCAATCGGAACTAAATCTAAGAGCCCCTTTACAAACCATATGGTGAATCCCAGAGTGATGGCCAGCATAACCGCTGCGGCAACTGAACCCACGCCGCTGGGGATTACGAACGGGAGTACGAAGACGAAATAAGCCTCTTCACTTGTCGAGCTAAGGGTAAGCATCGCTATTCCCGTCCCAAGCAGGAAGAATCCAGCAACGACAATTGCTAAGTCTTTCATATTCATCGCACGGCCTTCTCTTCTCCCCATGACCGCTCCATTGATGGGGCTAAAAAACCTGTGGCACTATTGGCGTTGTCGGAATCACACAAGACATATCAATATCTGGGCCTGTGCTAAGGACGCGAATGTGATTTGACATGCCACAAGCAAAAGGGCGAAAGAAGTCCAGACCAAGGAAGAAGAAACCACGCTATCTCTTCAAGATTACAGTGGTCGGACCTGATGATAAGCTGCTTGAGCAAGTACTTAGTGTGCTGAGCGAAGAAGTTATTGCCGTTGATGGAATTCGGATTAGCTCAGCGGCCGTGACCGTGGAGAAGACAGATGTCAAGACTCTCTTCATGTCACCAAAGCATTCAGCTCTTGACATCCTGTTATCTGTGACTTTTGCGGGCGCCAGTGGAGCAATCATTGTTCTCAAGGAAGCAGATCCAGAGATGGAAACTCTCTACCGAAACGAAGTTCGGGATGAAATCGGTACCGGCGTGCCCACACGTGTCATCGTGATTGGGTCTGGGTTGGATGACTTCAAGAGAAACGAGATTGCTGTTCTCTTAGATGAGATGGTTGAAGAGATACTCTCTGCTAAAGTGCACTAGTTTCACCTCTTTCACAGACGTAATAGCAACGCTTTTTTTCTAATCTATAGGTAGCCATGAATGGTGTCATTCGTGAGCTCAGATGAAAAAGATGAAAAAAATGATAATTACTGGCTAGGAGTCCGTGATGCACTTAGGATGGTGGACTCCTTCATAAGATGGTCAGCTAGGCATGAAGACAAGGCCAAGAATTTGCAGGAATTTATCTCCGAAGGACTAATTGCGGCTGCGAAACGATGTGAGTCGTGTTTGAGCACGACTTTAGGTCTTACTTTCGGAGAATCGCTGGGTGGCATTTCTTCGGATGATATGCTTGAACCTGCTGACTCAAAGGACAGATTGCCGACGCATTATGAGGAACAAACAGAGGAGAAAGATAATGCGGTTCCGGATGATGAAGTGCCGTCCATTGAGGACTTGAGTCCCGAACCAAAATTCGAGTCAGAACCAGAAGCAAGCTCGGATGTTGAGCCCACGTCGATTGAAGCAATCGAGCGAACAGAAGATACTGAAATTGAAGATATGCAGATTGAGGGGCCCTTAAGGGACTTTGGAACCGAGTTCGAGCTAGGTGAGCCAAGCCCCTTGACAATCGAACCTGAAGTTGAAGATCAGGAGTCATCTGTTTCGGAAGCTTCAGAACCAAGTGAACCTTTTGAGCCTGAACAACCTGCAGAGATTGAAGATACTCTCGCAGAATCTGAGCATATTGGTGTGATTGAGGAAGAAGTCGATGGCGCATTACCATCGACGGAGTCTGGGCTCACATGGAGTGAGTACGAGAATGCTATCACTCCCCCCGAAGCAACTGGCACACCTACCTCTGAAGAGCATGCGGTCGAAACCGAGCCTTCAGAGACGCCTACGATATGGGGTTCCATTGGTGAGCCCATAGTATCAGAGGACGAGCCGGCTGAGGACGAAGCTGAGTCTCCTGATGAAGACGACAAAGAAGTGCCTGAAGTCGAACCCCCGCCGCCTCCACCACCGCCAGAATCTGATGAGAGTGAGGAAGAGCGAAGGCGAAGGGCACGAAGATTATTCTTCGGCACGTAGATGGATGCTACTGGAGAATGTCCAGATAGACCGAAAGGGCTTTCTCCGGTGTTTCCACACCTCTTATGGTTGCAGTACCAGTGATTGACAATGTGATTTTCACTGCAGCGCCAATTTCAATCAACAGGAATTTTTCCTGTCTAACCACCTTATGCTTTCCTGCTAGAAGATTTTCAATTGCTTTCAGGTCCAGATTGAGGATCTTCATAGGAGAAACGTTGAAGGTACCTGAACATAGAGCCGTCACAATTGGCCCCTCCTGAACAACCGTGCCATCTACTCGATTCACTGAACATACCGGGCAGTTCTCAGCGCGTGCAATCTCAAAGAAATCGAAACTCAACGAGCTGATGTCTATGGTCATCAACCTGTTCTTCAAACGCGCTTCCTTCCTAGTTGCTAGGAGGACGGTTTCTCTCACTTGGATTGCGGCAGCGATTGAGAGGAGCGTAGGCGTAACCCCAATCCTTTCGCAGCTGTTCTCCGGATTGTCTTCCACGTTTCCCATAATGCACGAGAAGCAACCTGTTTCTCCTGGTACGAACGTGGTCAAGTTTGCGTAGTATTCTACCGCTCCAGCAAACACATAGGGAATACCCAACGATTGACTAGCTTTGTTTACAGCACGGCGGGAGTGGAATGAATCGAGTCCATCAATGATAATATCACATCCCTTCAGGATATCAATCGCATTGCTCTCCTCTATTGATATGCATAGGGGCTCGAAGTTAACGTGTGGATTCAAGAGGGCGAGGTTTTCCGCGGCAACATCTGCCTTCGGTTTCCCAACATCTTGAGTGTTATAGATGGTCTGTCGCTGAATGTTAGACAGTTCAACCACGTCTCTGTCCACAATCCGTATGACACCAAAGCCGATGGCAGTCAGAAGCCTCAAGGCAGGACTTCCAAGTCCACCGGCACCGACAACCGCCACCCTGGTGCCCATTATGGACTCCATGTCTGCTTCTTTGAAGTCGTGAAGGGCAAGCATCCGCGAATACCGCTCTGCTTCGTCTGGAGTAATCTTCATTTTGCGGGCCCAAAGAGGTTCAGAGTCACTTAAAGCCTTGGACAGAGGCCCATTCTTGGCATGAACTACACATCAGAGGTTGCAATAGCAATACGCCGGACTCCACAAGAAACCCTCTCTGAGGCGCTCTCCAAGCTCATTGCATCTCCCATTCCAATAGGCCCAATAGATCGCGTGATAATCAAGCCATCCATCTATAACCCACGTTTCGCAGGAAACACAAATTCAAAACTGGTTGGTGCTCTTATCCGTCTGTTCAAGTCCATAGCTCCCGTGCTGGTCGTAGAGAGTGACAATCCCATCAGAACCGCGGAAGATGCGTTTCAGCAATCCTCCTATCCTGCGCTTGAAGGGAAAACAACAACACTGGTCAACCTCTCGAAATCGGACTTGGCTCCTGTGAAAATGGCTGGGCATCTTTTTAAGAGCAAGCCCATGCCAACTCTGCTGACTGGGTCTCGCATGCTAATCAATGCGGCAACACTGAAGGTCAATCCTGGGGTTTCAGCCATTGGAGCCAGTATGAAGAATCTTTTTGGATTACTGCCCGAGGTTGACAAATCGATTTATCACAATCGCATCGATGATGCTCTGGTCGACCTTCTTCAGGCTTTCAGACCAGATTTGACAGTCGTTGATTTGACGGAGATTGCAATAGGGCGGCGAGAAGAAGGACGGGTTGCCAAGGTTGGAGGTGTTGTGGTAGGCACAGACCCTGTTGCAGTTGATACGTTCTGCTGTGACCTCGTAGGAATTGATCCTTTCAATGTTCCTTACATAGTCAAGGCATATGAATCGGGTCTAGGAGAAGCGCTGATTGATCGAATCAAAATTCGTGGAACTGAGTATCAGAAGCAGAAAATCTACGACAGTTTGAAGACCCAGCTGCCTCTCCGAAAATAATATAATCTCGGTGCAAATAATGGATTTGTTCTCAACGACTGCGAACTGACACTGGCAACAAAAGGGTGAACTGAATTGGATTGGACTTCACACATTATGGAACGCATTCCTGCTTCTGGCACCTTAAGGATGTTTGAACTGGCCAAAAAACGCGAAGCTAAGGGTCACAAGATTTACCACTTAGAGGTGGGGGAACCCGACTTTCCCACTCCTGCGAATGTGGTGGACGCAGGAATAAAGGCACTCAACGAAGGGCACACCAAGTATGTTTCTTCTCGCGGAGCTCCTCCGCTTCTCGACGCCATAGCTGATTACTACAATCAACGAAACATCAAAATCGACGGCCAAGAGAAT
>JAUWOA010000136.1 GCA_030612365.1 Candidatus Thorarchaeota archaeon | reverse complement strand
AGTGTTAGTCATGGCAAGAGGCTTCGCCCCCATTACTGACAGATCATTGATGGTGCCGCAAGCGGTGAGTGTCCCTAGATTGCCACCCGGGAAGAAGAATGGCTGTACAGTATGTGCGTCTGTGCATACAATGAGTCCATCTCCATTTGTCTGCAATGTTGCCCCATCGTCCATCTCGTCAAGGCCGATTGTCCCAAGCTTTCTTCGTGTAAAGGAGGGGATTATGACTTCTTCTAGAAGACGCTGCATTATCTTCCCGCCGCCGCCGTGCGCAGACTCAATTCTTGCCATCGTTATGCCTCCAGCTAGGAGTGCACTGATGACAAAGGGTCTTGTATATGAAGAAGATGCTTCGTACTTGAGCCCTGCTCGGCTTGGCTACTAAGCAACATTTAAAACGACTTGGCAGAGTGCGTCAGTGACCCGACCAAGAGGTAGTTCAAGATGGGTGTTTGGCATCGCGGTTCAGGCCGTACATCAACAGGAGCGCGAAAAAAGCGGTTCAAGAGCAAGAGAAAGTACGAGCTAGGCCGCACTCCAACTGAAACCGTGATGGGAGAGCCAAAGCAAAGAATCGTAGATAGTCATGGGCGCCACAAGAAGAAGCCCGCCTTGCGCATTCAAGAGGTCAATGTCACTGATCCCGGAAAGAACATCACCTACCGTGCTGTAATCGAGGATGTCGAGGAGAACAAGGCCAGCATGGACTACCAGCGCCGCAAAGTCATAACGCGCGGCACAATCATAAAAACCTCAAAAGGTAGAGCGAAAGTAACGAGTCGACCTGGTCAAGAGGGCATATTGAATGCGGTACTAATCTAGAGTATCGCGTCCACTTCTCACAATTACCGCCTTGCAGAAAGTGTGCTAGCCAGATGCAGCACCTGCAATCTCGGCCTCTAGGTTCGTTATGAAGAAGTCTTTGCCCCCGGTGATTTCTGTAGCGCTACTTCCACACTTAGGGCATTTCATCGGAGCGAACATCGCAATCTGTGGCGGTAAATCTGGATTACTTTGAGCTTCGCCCTCGTTTCCGCAATCATGACATCGCAGCCTACCCTTGACCATCATGATATTGAGTTTAGCTCCCTCAAGTATGGTGTTCTGACCTGCAATCTCGAAGTTAAACTCCAGTTGTTCTGGCACTAGGAATGTGAATTCGCCTATCTCCACATTAACTGCCGTGACTTTTACGGCATTGTGCTTCTTTGCAGCCTCAACTGCTGTGTCCACAATTGAGCAGGCTGCAGAGAACTCGTGCATGCTGTGATATTCCTCTCAACAGGCAACGTGGGAGTCGGTTAAGGCGTTTTTGTTGCGGCATTGGAAGCCGAAACTGTTTATACGGAGAGCTAGGGAATGCTAGATGTTGTACCGTATCGGTCTTGGGATGGGATGTAGGTGCCAAAGTCTTCTTCCAAAGTAAGCAAAGCCAAAGGAGCCAAGGCGAAGAAGAAGACTGCAGACTCCAAGAGGGGGAAATCGAAGAAGAAGCCCATAAAGAAGACTGTCCCCAAGAAGAAGAAAGTTGCAGAGAAAAAGGGTTCAAAGGTCAAAAAGAAGCCTGCAAAGACAAAGAAGAAAGCAGTGAAATCCCCAGCAAAACCAAGGAAGAAACCTACAAAGAAGAGATCTGCAATAGACCGCTCGACTATGATTGATGAATTGGTGCTTGAGCTCCAGAGTGATGACGAGCAGGTGCGCCTAGGCGCTATTGGCCGGCTTGGTAGAATTGATGATCCTTCAGCTACATCTCACTTGATTGGTTGTCTAACAGACTCGAGATACATGGTGCGAATACATGCCGCTGCGCAGCTGGGCGAACGTCGGGACAAGAAGGCAGTAGAACCTCTCATAGATGCCCTCAATGATGAATCACTCTTTGTTCGGCAGGCTTTTGCTAGGGCGCTGGTGAACATCGGCGGTAGAAAGGCTCAGAAGGCAGTCAAAAAGGCTGAAGTTGCGGGTTTCTTGCTGGATGAACTGCCTGAAGGAAAACGCCTAGATGATTGATGAAAACCTAGACGTGTAGCTAGGGCTTTTCAACCAGATAGACCATATTCTCTCTGCCCTCACGAAATCGCCGCACTACTCCCCGTTCTTCCAGATTGTTGAGCATAATGCTGACCTTTGCCTGAGACAGGTTGAGACCGGTATAGAGATCCTTCTGGGAACACGAACCGCCCATTCTCCGGATTATCTCGATAACCTCCTCTTCTTCGCCGGTCACTCCCACGAATCGAACCTCACCCATACGCTTGGCTCTTGCAAGCAATTTGGGACCTCCGATGGCCAGAACAACCCCAACGGCCACACCCAGCAGTGCAAGAAGAATGGCATCCAAGGCTGAGAACGTGGGCAAATCTATCTGGGCGTTTGGAATCTGATACAAGACAATGAAGACCTTTTCCTGACCCGGTTGAAGCGATTGTATTTCCCAGATGAAAGCTAGCGATTGTCCATTCGTGAAGTTCAACTTAGTGCTAGGAAAGAGTGGACTCACGGACTCCTGCGACAACATAGCGAAGGGGGGTAGGATGGCTGTGAAAGTGAGGTTGTTGAGATAGGTTAGAGGACGTACGTAGAACATGAAGTCACCTTGAAGGCTAATGCCGTCATTCCCTACCAAGAGTTCTGATTGCAGGTCAGCTGCTTTAAGCTCCATGTGAAATAGCAGAGATGCATTTGCGGCAAGAGGACTTGGGAATACAGATGAAACCAAAGTGAATCTCTCCTGGGGTATCACCAAGCCATCTGCCAGTTCACCATCAACCTCTATCTTGATGAGTTCAACGCTCATGGAGTCAATGCGACAGTCAAGTGAAGAAACTGCCGTGTCCCCCATATTGTTCACTATTGCGTCGACTGTGATTGTTGTGGAACCGTTGGCGTGTATCTCAGCGACAATGTCGATAGGGCTGAGAACTACGCCATCTATTTGTGCTAGTTGAGTCTGAGCTGCAGCCGGCCCACTTGGAAGCAGGAATAGGATGCATGTGATCAGTAGGAACAATGTCCGCTTCATCTGTAGTCACCAGTCGCCGTACAGTTGTTCTGTTTCATTCATAGTTGGTGCTCGTGGTCTTGTGCGGCTTGTTTCACAGGGTTCAACCAGTAAAAAAGTGGATGGTAGTGGAATGTATCCACTACCTTCGTCGGATAAGGACCACTACAACTGCAATCAAGACGATTGCTCCAACGCCTGCTAGAACAAGCGTCTCTGTAGGAATCAGTCCGACGGATGGTGCTGCTCCCTCGATTAGACCGATGGATGGGTCATGTAGCAGCGTTCCATTGTCAAAGTTGGGACAAGCCAAGTAGACTGCAACTCCAGCTCCAGTTGGCATGTATGAGGCTGTCACGTTCACCGCTTCAGTTTCACCGCCGGGCCAAGTTATTAGGGCTGTGTCAAGCCAGCTGAAGAAGCCCTGTGTCATGCCGGTTTCGACGTCGACAAAGTCGATCTGTTGGGTATTGCCACCCATCATATTTTCAAACCTTGACTCATTGCCACCCTCAGTGTTCCAGTTCATGTCGGAATGGAGGGTCGTGTTCCGGACTCTCTCGCGGGTTTCGATTCTGTGTCGGTGAGTGTACTGTGGGCCTGAGGCCATATTCTCACGCATCAGCGTCTGAATAGCCATACTTGAGTTCTCGCTGCTGAAGGGGAAGTTACCAATGGAGATGTCCATCTTCAGTTCGGAGCCTCCTGCCACGGTGAAGCTTGCCTTGACACCCTGATCATCGGTGACATTGCCCTCATAGTCGAGGGGGTATATGTGAGCCCAGATTTGTAAGGTCACATCCGCAAATCTCTGAACGTCAGCCATATCTGGCATTTCAGCCAGCATCGCTTCGGGATGCATGCCACCTTCTCGTACTCCGCCCTTGGTGTACTTCAGCCAGACCTCAGTGACCAAGTCATCGTCATTTGTCACGCTGCCTGTCTGTACTGACCATTCGTATGCGGCAAGAGGAGCAGCGTAGAGGGTTTCATTTGACTGGAACGCATCATCGCCATTCTCGTCCTCAAACTCCACCATCGTTGTGTAGGACATCATAAACTTCGCATTGGTACCGTTCTCATCTGCCGTGTACCAGAAGTGGAATTTGGGAATCTCTTCGTTGGCCATAATTGTGATTATGTCCGTGCTAATCCAGATGTTCCCTTCATCTCTATGACAGTCTGGAATCCGCCCATGATCTGGCGGTGCGCCGGGACCGGTAGGATTCTGCGCACTTACTTGAAGCACTGTGGGCGCAATCAAAAACAATGCAAGAAACGCACCCAGTAATAGGTTTCTTCGATTCATCAAATTGTGTTCACCTAATATTGACCGCGCAGATTGTATATATAACGAACATTCTACAGAATGCGTTATATCGACGCTTTTGGGCATTATGAGGGCGTTTTGGACCAGTTGAAGCTTTATGGGCCCTTTAAAGTCTTGAAACTTGCCAGCATTGGCAATCATGCATGCTCGCTCAGATTCAACAGAAACAAAAGTCCGTGTGCATGGCCAATTTTAACCTGGGAGAAATTAGTAGAATGACTCATGACCTAATTATCGTCGGCGGTGGACCTGCCGGTGCCACCTGTGCACGAAAGGCTGTTCAGCTGGGCCTAGATGTCTTATTGATTGAGAAGGCCCATCATCCACGCAGGAAAGCCTGTGGAGGCGGCGTGACGCTAAGAGTGAAAGACCAGCTTGACTTTGACTTCTCATCGGTCGTCGGAAGAGAGCAATGTGGCCTTCGCCTTTTTTCGCCCTCGGGATTGGTAGTGGAGAACACTAGAGAGGAGATTACTGGGTTCAATGTTCGCCGCGAGGACTTCGACCATCTTCTGCTCAGGAAAGCGGAGGAGGCTGGTGCAGAAGTCCTGCAGGGTGTTAAGGTGACTGATGTCAGTGAAGAGTCAGATGGAGTGGTCGTGTCTACTGATGATGGACCGCGGAAAGGTAAATTCTTGGTGGGCGCAGACGGTGTCAACAGCACAATAGCAAGGAAGACAGGGATTAAGACACGCTGGCAGGACGATGAGATTGTGCTATGTATGGAGGCCTCCGTGCCTATGGA
>JAUWOA010000141.1 GCA_030612365.1 Candidatus Thorarchaeota archaeon | reverse complement strand
ATAACATGGCCGAGGTCTTCACTAAGCCTTCGCGACGGATTCGAAACATGATAGCTAAGGAGCTGCGGCTCATAGTGAAGGACAGAGTCGCTCTCTTTTTGATATTTCTACTACCTGCAGTATCAATCGGGATTCTCTATTACGTCACCCAAGAAAGCGGTCTATCAGGAATGGGAGGTGGAGGTATGGGAGATATCGGAGATTCTGAAGACGTGGACGAACTCACGGAAGGTACAATCCTCGGTCTAATTGACCATGACACTACTCGAACCTATGAGGGAGAGGACCTATCAGAGAACTTCACAGGCTATCTGGAGGAATTCGTCGAGCAGTTGATTCTCTACACGAATGAGGCAGAAGCGTACCAAGACATGTACGATAAGGACATCATGGGCTACGTTGTGATTCCGGATGGGTTCGAGAGAAACCTGACTCTGAATGAACCAACCTATGTCACTATTCATGTGGACGCTACAGATTTCATTGAACAGTCGACAGTAATGGGAGTAGTTCAGGGGGCATCCATTGTGTTCCGGGCAACGCATCTCTGGATCGAATCGGAAGTGTTCCCCGCCATGATGATTGAGTTCATGCCAGTGGGAGGGTACGTGGAAATCGTGTTCGGGGGATTCATAGTGATTTTCTCAAGTTACCTTGGCATTGCGATGACTTCTGCTCAGTCCATTGTTGGTGATATACCTCTGCGAAGAATGCTGCTTACACCAACCAGCAGGCTTGAAGTTGTCATTTCCAAAGTGATTTCTTATGTCATAATCGGCTTCTTTCAATCACTTCTGCTCGTCTCGCTCTGGGTCATTGCATTCAACTTGACGCTGAATACAGAGTTCGCAATCCTGGTGCTCATTATGAGCTTAACATCACTAACGGGATCATGCACTGGAATCCTGATCTCATCCCTCTCATCGTCCCGTCTTCAGGCAAATCAGATGTTTCTATTCTTGATGTTTGGCACTTTGATACTATCAGGATTTTTCATCGATGTGGGTGTGCTAGACGATTTTCTGCCTATGAACCAAGGCATGAAAGTGTTGATTGATACCGCCTTCAAAGGATTGAATCTCTTCGACGTGTTGATTCCGATTGCTAAGCTCGTTGGCTTTTCGGTACTTGCGATTCTGGCAGCCACATTTGTGTTTTCAAAGAAGCCAACCCTTGCCTAATGGAGGAGAAATAAGTCATGGAACCCAAAACAGGTCGTGCGCCTGCTCCCGCTAGAGAAATGCCCTTGTTTGTAGAAGAAGCCTATTTCTCAGGATCTAGAATGGGAGAAGCTATTGACTGGTGCATCGACAGACATGATAGGGAGTTGCACTGTGATGTACAAGGCGTATTGAACTCTACGGGAAAAGAGATTCGTTTCAAGGGCAGGGTACTAAAGTTTCGGAAAGGAGTATTAACTCGACGCCTTGCAGTGCTTGTTGAAGAGGACCTCCGCAGAAAGAAGGTTGGGAATTTAGATACGGTTCTGACCGTGGGAGGCGAGGGCGCTACACACGAGGATGTTGCTGCCGCCCAAATCACTTTGCAGAACTACCTGAAGAGGAACTTGGATGATGACCTCTATTACGATGGACGCGATCTTCAGCAGGCAGTGAAAGCCCTAGAGAAGATGAAGCAGAGCCGCCAGGTTTCCTGCACCGTATGGGGGAGAAGAGCCTCCGATAAACTGCCGATATTGATTAGGGGACACCTTGTTGATGCCTCTTTGAAGCCAGCACCCATCTTGCTCGAGGGATTCCTTGAAGTACGGGTCGAACCGGAAGATTCTGTGGGAGATCCAAAGATATTCACTATCGCGCAGCCGCAGCTTCTCATTGGTCCAAGTTCAAATCCTAATCTAACGATACTCGCGGACAAGGTCTATGTCCAACCGTTTGCTTGGAAGGAAGCCCCAGCTTACAGGGATGTGCTGTCTACACGCAATCTAACAGTCACAGTCCGAGGCGGCAAGAAACTGATTGAGAACGTCTCCTTCTCTATTCAAGAAGGGGAAATGCTGGCAATCATAGGTGAATCTGGTGCCGGAAAGACAACCACTATCAAGGCGCTAATCGGTGATATCCCAAGTACAGGAGTGGCCAGAATAGCTGGAATAGACTCGAAACAAACGAGCAAGGTCCGTCACTTTTTTGGCTATTGTCCGCAAGACCTCAACTACATGTATGAAACCTTTACTCCGCTTGAGAACATCATCGCATTCGGTAAGCAGTATGATATTCCTGAGTGGCAGCTTGTACAGAGGGGAAAGGCACTCCTAAGGGACTTCGATATTCTCGAAAAGGGCAACAATGCGACTCGGGAACTTAGTGGGGGGCAGCAGAGGAGAGCATCCATTGCAATAGCTCTAGCCCACCGACCCAAAGTGCTCCTTATGGATGAGCCAACCAGTGGGCTGGATCCGGACAACCGTAGCGAACTCTGGAACTATCTGACCTATATCAATCAGGAGTACGGCACGTCCATTGTGGTCATTACGCACTATCCATCTGAGGCAGAGTTCTGTGACAAAGTCGCGGTCTTTATGCGAGGGAAGAGCTTGGTTGCCTTTGGAACTCCTGCGAGCCTCAAGGAAACAATGCCATCACGAGGTTTCAGCGTCGGTATCGTGCTTGAGGAAGTCGACCCGCGTGCGCGGAAAGTGCTTGAAGGTATCACAGGAGTCAGGTTCGTGCTTCAGCGCGGAGAACTGCTGAAGATCTTCACAGACGAGCCTTTGCAGATCATCGCCGAAAGATGCGCGACTGCATTGAAGGATAAGAAAATCGCGATTAAGATTGTCAAGACCAAGGCGGTCGCCGACATGGTTGACTACTACATCGCGATCACAAGAGGACTGATTACAGGGAAAATCGAGAAGTGATGGGCACATGGTAGGGTTGAGGAGGATGAGCAACATGGATACTGTGAGGGTTTCGGCCGTCGCAGTACTTCTGATGATTTTGCTTAGCTCACCCGCGGCAGCCCTGTCAACTCCGCTGGCTGAAACCAAGGAAGATTCGTCCTTCACCAAAATTGACCAGTCACTGTTGGATACATTAGATACTGACGAACAGATTGATTTGTTGGTGAGATTCGATGGCGCTGCGGAGTACAAGGCACGAAGCGCCATCTCCATTCTCGACAGACAGGCTGAGATTGTCGAACATTTCGATGCAATGAACATGCTTCGTGTAAAGCTCATGGGAAGTGCAATTGTCGAACTGGCACGGAGCAGTTTCATCAAGAACATCTGGTCCAATGAGCCCAGACCAATCGATATACCTGACCACCCGACTTCAGCCAGATATCTGGCTATTGATGATTATATTTCACCGATTGATGCCATTGGGGCCAGAAACCTCTGGGAACAAGGCTACAATGGATCAGGAATCGTGATTGCCGTACTTGACACCGGAATCGACTTCATGCACCCAGACCTTGATGATTTCGATGACAATAGCTCGACTACTGATACGAAAGTCACTGCCTTTGCTTCTTTTGCAGAAATTGACGCGCTTCCGTTTGACATCATGGGACATGGCACTTATGCAGCATCAGTAGCTGCAGGTACGGGTAACAGCTCGGACGGCCTCTACGCGGGCATTGCTCCTGGGGCTACCCTCCTATCAGCAAAAGTGACATTCGGGGGTCTCTTGGCAGTCCCCAGTTGGATTGTTGCAGGAATAGAGTGGGCCTGCAGTCACGGTGCTGACATCATTTTGCTCCCGTTCAACACCTTCGGTTCACCGGGAGATGCAGTCGCTATGGCTGTGATGGCTGCAGCGGAGAATGGTGTTTTTGTTGTGGCCGCGGCTGGAGACGACGGACCGGACTACCTGACCATTATGTCACCTGGTGGCTCAGCTGCCTCTTTCACTGTTGGAGCATTCGATTTGCAGAAGCAAGAAGTACCAGCCTTCTCAGGTAGGGGCCCATCACTGGAAATGCTGACCAAACCAGACATTGTCGCTCCCGGTATGGGCATCGTCGGAGCTAAACACGGAGCGGGCCTAGCCGGCGTAGCTGGACTGGGGTCCTTCAGCCTAGGTGATATGGGAGATCTCGGGGGGCTCGGAGGTCTCATGGGAGGTGCTCTGGGTGAAAGCCTTGATGAAAATTATATCATTGCAGACTCCACAGCAGCATCAGCTGCAATCGCTGCAGGAGCAGCTGCCATCCTGATGCAGGCATTCGACAGGGCTACGCCAATTGTCTTAGCCAATGTACTTAGAGACACGGCCACGCAGGTGAACTTTGGAGCCAACGACGCTGGTGCAGGACTCCTCAATCTAGAAGCCGCATTCAGCTACCTCAGCTCAAGGCAGGAACCGATCGAACCCCACCTGCGGACCACGGGCTTTCCTCTCATCGCACTTGGCATTCTGAGCTCCGCTGGCAATAACGCGTCTACAAGTCTCATGATGAGCAGCTACGGAACAACTGTTGTTGCAATGGACCAACGCGGGACCGAGGGGATGAACATACACTTGCTGATGGGTATGTTTTCACTACGATGGAACAACATGGACCCGACAAACCTTATGATGTTCGATGTCAAGAGAGAGATGCATCAAGTTGCCATGGCCGAAGGAGATGAAGGGTACAATAGATGGATTGGAATCATGTCCTATGACGATGAGGTCTACGTGACCTTACTTGTTGAATCCTACAACTTGACTACGGTCTCACCACTGCCCCTGACCGCTTATCGAGTGACTCCATTCATTCTCAACCTAGGTGATCAGCCGCTTGCCAATGTTAGTCTATTCTTGGCGTACTCATTGGACAT